>DATKYK010000020.1 GCA_035528575.1 Dehalococcoidia bacterium
TCCTGAGGCTTCATGCCTCTTTTTTCTTTCACTATCACTATAACACCCTTCTGGGGCAACTGACTTCCGCCGTAATACCTGTTTCTGCTTGCCGAAATGTCGTATGCCCATGATCAATGGATAGGTATTTATGCCTGGTGATAATGATGTAAGCAGGTGGGTGGCCACCTTGATGTTAAGATAGCCTTGATCGGGCACAACGGCTGACGGCAAACCAGTGGCGACTGGCAAAACTTCAGGCTATGCGTGACAGACTATATTTGACAATGCGTGCAAATCACGCCAGAGTTCGCCATGCTTCGTAGAGGCTCTCATGGGACAGCCGTCAATATGAAACCCTCGGGCCTTTTCCCTTTTACTTAATCGCTCTCTGGAACGCAACGTAGGCCAATAACATACCAAAAGCCGCAAAAGCCACAACGACAATAAAACATAGCCATAAGGGCAGAAACTCGGCACCTGCCAGAGTAACGCTGCTGTCGAAAAATGTTTGTCGCATGCCGTCTACTACATAGCTGGTCGGATTCAAGCGGGCACAGATCTCCATCCACTTTGGCATAGATTCCAGAGGATAGAGTGCGTTGCTCATGAATAGAAGCGGCAAGGTTAGGAGAAAGATCACCATGTGATATGAACCAGGGTTGTCCGTCTTGGATGCAAATGCCAGCGCAATGCCAGCAAAGCCCAACCCATAGGCCATGACCAACACCAGTCCACCAAGCCAGCCCAAAGGATCGAGGTTTCCTTGAGCGCCAATCAGCACTCCAATCACTAGTATCACTATCGCCTGAAACAGTGTCTTGGTTACTATGCTCAGGGCATTACCCAACAGTATACTAAGTCGGGGAATAGGCGCTGCAAGATACTCCTTGACAATGCCCTGGATCCGCTCGGTCAACCACACCAGGCCGCCGCCGATAGCACCGCTCATAGCGGTGAGGGCAACAATGCCTGGCACCATGAACGTTATATAGATATCGCCTCCGCCTGCAATTGCCGGTCCAAGCAGGCCCTTCATACCAATACCAAACAGCACGACCCACAGGATGGGCTGGATCAGCATTCCAACAGCTTCTTCCGGGTGCACCCGCAGCTTCTGCATTTGCTTGCTCCAAAGGATCAAAGCTGCACTCATTTCGTATTCCCCCTTATCTTCGGCGCTATAGGCGGTTTGCGTCTATTTATCCCGCAACTGGCGGCCCGTGTACTTGAGGAAAACATCGCTCAGGCTGGGCTTAGCAACTGAGATGTCCTCGACAACAAAGCCGCTGCCGGTCGCCGCAGATATCACATCGGAAAGCCGTCTGTTACCAGAATCGACGCCAATCTGAATCAACCCATCGCCCGTCGTCACAGTCTCTACAAAGGATAAAGCCCGAACTTTCTCAACGAACTTGTCGCTATCTCCTTGCCCCACAATTCGGATAGAATCAGCGCCCATCTGGTCAATCAACTCACGAGGCGAACCTTCAACCACAATGCGCCCATGGTCAATGATTCCAACCCGATCGGCCAGTTGCTCGGCTTCGTCCATATAGTGCGTCGTCAGCAGCAACGTCGAGCCGCGCTGCGTCTTCAAATTGCGGATGTAGTCCCAAATACTGGCTCTATTTTGCGGGTCGAGACCCAGTGTTGGCTCATCAAGAAAGAGCACCTCCGGCTCCGTCATTAAGCCACGTGCAAGCTCCAGGCGGCGCTTCATGCCACCTGAGTAGGTATTGACCCGGCGGTCAGCCGCCTCTTTCAACTCAACCAGTGCCAGCAATTCGGCAATCTTGGCCTTGCGTCGTGCCCTTCTCAAGCCATATAGCCGTCCGTGATATTCCAGTACCTGTCGCCCTGTCAGCTCGATATCTAAAACCATCTCTTGAAATGTTACACCGATGCGTCGGCGGACGGCGCTTGCCTGGTGTACCACATTAAAGCCAGCTACACTTGCCGAACCAGCCGTCGGTTGGATAAGCGTCGTCAGCATGAGAATCGTCGTCGTCTTACCGGCCCCATTTGGACCCAGCAGAGCATACACGGTGCTGCGTCTAATGGCTAGGTCAACTCCATCTACCGCTAGGATATCGTCACCATAGCGTTTAACCAGTCCCCTGGCTTCAACGGCCATGTCTGCGATAGCTTGTTTGTGAACTTCTGCTGCCTGAGTAGTGTCGCCCTCTTGACCTCCAATTGCTACTTTCCCCTTGCACTCAGGATAACGAGTGCACACATGGAATGAACGGCCAACATTTGGGCCTCTTTTTGCTGTCCGTACAACTGTTTGAGAGCCACATTTTGGACATCTAATATCTTGGGACATCACCCAACTCCCTTCTCTCCAAATCCGTCTGGCTGGAGTGTTCGCTCTATTATGGTACTATCATATAGCATGGCACACAATAGACCAGACAGCTTGCCGTTTTAGCTTTCCCAGTTAAAAATGTTAGCCGATAATACGCATGGATGGTGAACAATTCACTAGAATGTGACCGAGTGAACAAATCGTCAAAGAGTGCAGGTTTTTACGTCCTCATGGATACCGATATAACCAAGCAACGCATACTTTAATCTATTGACCTCGCCTCATTAAGATCCCTGTTGCCTATTGGCACTAATGTGTAGGACTGTTATTACCTATCTGCCTATAACCTTCCACTTCATCATCATTAAGGCTGAGCATGTTCCATTCACTCTCGTCCATAATACTTACCTCGCTTCAGTTAGCCTCTTCTTAAAAGTACACTAATCTGCCACCCTGCCTTTGTCGAGAGCCCACTCTGTTTATCATTAATTGGCTATCTAGCAACAGCCAAGTTACTCAGGGATATGCCATTCTCTTTTCGAAGCGAGTGCAATATAGGTTCCTCTGTTCTGCTTAAATCATTTCCATGGTTGAGAACGGTGGATAGCCTCCACTAGAACTTAGATGAAACCAACTTAGGGCGTCGAAATGGAGGTTAGGGGGTTGCCATATATGTAAAACGCTGACTGCTTAACTTCTGATTATGGTGTCGATGTATTTGGTCTCTACTTGTGAGTAACTATTGACATCATCCTTCTTAGCATCTAGGATGTGCACACAAATGAACAGAGCACAATTTGCCTAGTTTGGTATTTAATATAAAGCTGAGGGATGACTATGAAGAAGTTCAGATGTACCGTTTGCAATTACATATATGATGAAGCGAAAGAGGGCAGGGAGTTTTCAATACTAACAGATGATTGGACTTGCCCGGTATGCAATGCTCTCAAGAATGCCTTTGTACCACTCTCAGAAGATCGCAAGGAAATACCTTCTAAACAGAAGACTGTATCTGATGTGCTAGTTGAACAAATGGCAGAGTGGGGTATAAATTACGTCTTCGGCGTACCTGGAACATCCTCATTAGGGTTGGTGGATGCTATCAGAAAAAATGCGAGACTGAAATACTACCAAGTACGACATGAGCAAACAGCCGCCTTTATGGCATCGGCTTATGGAAAGCTCACTGGACATATAGCTGCCTGTCTGACTGTGGCAGGGCCTGGCGCGGTTAACCTCGCTACTGGTCTGTATGATGCTAAGTTAGATCATGCTCCGGTATTGGCTATAACCGGATTAGTAAAGAGGCAGTTGATTGGGCCTGGATCATTTCAGGAAATAGACCAACATTCCTTTTTTGAACCTATATGTGTATTCAATAAAGTCCTTATGTCGGAAGATCAGACAACGAGCTTGGTAACTCTAGCAATCAAGCATGCTTTGGTTGATAGAGGTGTTTCACACATTAGTGTACCCAATGATCTTCAGAAGCTTCCATATAATGGGAACGTTTTGCCCATGCAAGGTAGAATCCCTAATAGAAATATCTTGCAGTGCGATCTGCTTATTAAGGAAGCGGCTTTGGTCATCAATAATACGAAAAGGCCTGTAATAATAGCTGGGTTTGGTGCTATAGACCAGGGGAACAAATTACTGCAACTTGCAAAAAAAATTTCCTCTCCCATTGTGACTACATTTCGGGGTAAGGGAGTTATTGATGAAGAAAATGAACTGTATGTAGGAAGCCATGGGACAATTGGATCGACTGCTGCTGCTAGGCTAGTGCGAGAGAGCGACTTATTGATAGTGATTGGATCGTCATTCTCCGATATGACCCAAATACCACAAAAGAGAATAATACAGATAGATATAGATCCAATGATGATAGCTAAGAATTACCCTGTAGAGGTTGGATTATGGGGCAACAGTGCTGAACTCATACCGAAACTCACTGAAGCTGTTAAGAAAAAACCAAATACCGAGTACCTGGCTGAAATAACCAGACTAAAGGGGGAATGGGTTTCTCAACTGATTCGAGAAGCTGATGCATCAAGAACCCCAATAAGACCGCAATACATAATCAAAGTACTGAATGATAGAATAGGCAGTGACGCTGTGATTTCCTTAGACGTAGGAGAGAACGGCTGGTGGTTTGGCAGGAATTTCTGGATGAAACAAACTCAGAAAATGGTCATGTCAGGTTATTTAGCTTCAATGGGTGCTGGGTTGCCCGGAGCTATGGCAGCACAGATTGCATATCCAGATAAACAAGTTGTATGTATTACAGGTGATGGAGGGTTCTCAATGGTAATGGGTGACTTCCTTACTGCTGTGAAATATGCGTTGCCTGTTAAGGTTATACTCTTTAACAACAAGCAACTCGGCATGATTATGCAGGAGCAGAAGGTTGAGAATTATCCTAATTGGCAGACAGACCTATACAATTGCGATTTTGCGGAATATGCGCGCAACTGTGGCGGACTCGGGATTAAGGTGGTGGATCCTAAGGAGCTCGATAGTTCTATTGAAAATGCACTATCATCCGACATGCCAGTTATTGTAGACATAGATACCGATCCGAGGAGATTCATTAGAAGCTGATTTTATTTATAGCGACCATACATTCTATTTAAACAAATATGGACACAATTTTACTGGTTCATGCTATTAGATATGCAGGCTAATATAACCTCACACGTTAATTATGGTTAACACATTACATGCTCAGTATTCTTTCTATGTGCTATTCCGCTATTACTTAGTATAGTGATAATAAACTACCGTCTTAATGTATTGGAGGGGATAGGAGAACAATGGATGATACATTGAAGCACAAGTCTATCACAGAAGAGGGACTCTCACAGTGTGATGGGCAAGATAGCCACCCATCCTACGTAGCATACAATGGTAAGGGCCTCACATAAGCGAGGAGGTTGGTACTGGCTATATCTATCGTAATATCAGTAAGGATAGGTGCATGAAAGAAAGAAAAGCAGTCGTAACTTTCCATGGCAATCCACTAACGTTGCTGGGGCCAGAGATCGAAGTGGGGCAGAAGGCGCCTCATTTCAGACTATTGTCAACAGATATGAAGGAGGTAGAGCTATCGCAAAGCGGAGGCAAGATCAGGCTTCTCAGCGTCGTACCGTCCCTGGATACGCCGGTCTGCGACCTGCAGACGCAGAGATTTGAAAGCGAGGCGAGCAACTTCAGGGATGTGGTCATATATACGATAAGCATGGACTTGCCTTTTGCCCAAGCCCGCTACTGTGGTGCACACGGTATTAGCAACCTGCAGACTCTTTCTGATCACCGTGAAGCGTCTTTTGGCGCTGCCTACGGGGTTTTAATCAAGGAACTGCGCCTACTTGGCCGCGCAGTTTTCATTATCGACCGCAATGACACTATACGATACGTTGAGTACGTGAAAGAGGTTACACAGCATCCTGACTATGATAAGGCGGTTGAGGCTCTAAGAGAAGCAGTCGCCGCAAATTAGTGATAAACTCGGCTCACAGCACTTTAAACTAGCCCTTAGTTCGAATTGAAAAACCCCAGCATTGTATTGACATCTGTTGTCGGCAGTTGGCAAGAGTAGTTTATACACACATAGGCAGTGGCCTTACCATCAATACTTACGAGGTCTTTAGCAAACGGGGCAATATGGTCGATCTCAGGAGATTCCTGATCCACCGGACGAAGAATTACCACCTTATTCGGTATATATCTCGCTTGAATCGCTTCTAACATCTCTTTCATATCCTCTGCTTTAGAGTCGCCAGCGAGGACGATTTCGTAAGTTAGTCCTAAAGCAAAGTCCAAGGCAACCATAAGTTGGGTATAAGATGATGGTGATTGTCCGACATTATTGGCAAAAGCACGGCCTATTCTGGCCGCTTTGTAATCAAGATCAGGATTGGCAGTTATCCGCCCCAGGCGAAGCAGGTTCAACATTGCGACCGAATTCCCCGACGGTATTGCACCATCATAAATCTCCTTCTGGCGAATTAGGAGATTCTCACTATCATCCGCTGTAAAATAAAATCCTCCGTTATCTTTGTCCCAGAAGTGCTCTATTAAATCTTGGTTCAGTGATAATGCCCATTCTAGGTAACTCTCCTTAAAAGTCGTCTCGTATAGTTCAAGCATTGCATAGATTAAGAAAGCGTAATCATCCAAATAAGCTGGTACTGATGCCTGACCATCTCGATGGCGGTGAAGAAGTCTCCCATCGGCAGTAATCATATTATTCAGGATGAACTGCGTTGCTTTTTCAGCAGCGCTTGTATACCTGGATTCACCAAACACTCGTGCCCCTTTGGCTAATGCAGCGACCATAAGACCATTCCAATCGGTTAAAATCTTATCGTCCTTATAAGGGTGAATGCGCTTCTCACGGTAGGCGAATAGTCTCTGTCGTACTACCTCCATATGCCTTTGCAGCTCTGGTATGGACATCTTCATATCGGAGGCGATTTCTTCAAAGGATGCGGTAAGGTGCAGAATGTTGTTGCCGGTTTTCCTCCCAGTAAACTCCATAAAATTGCCATCATCCTGGATATTGAACACCTTAAAGGCCAAATCTGCTTCTTCCGCTGATAATATATGGTCGATTTCCCCTCGTCTCCATACATAGAATTTCCCCTCTTCACCCTCACTATCGGCATCCTCGGCAGAGTAAAAGCCACCCCCTGGAGCCGCCATATCACGCAAGACATAGGTAAAGATTTCACGGGCTGTCTGAGAATATTCGACTTTTCCCGTTGCCTGATAAGTCTCCGTGTATGCCATTGCTAACATAGACTGGTCATAGAGCATCTTTTCAAAGTGAGGCACAAGCCACTGGGAGTCTGTTGAATAGCGATGAAAGCCAAATCCAATATGGTCATACATTCCACCAAGTCGTACTGCTTGAAGGGTTTTTTCAACCATATACAAAGCTTTCTGATTATCAGTACGGGCCCAGTGACGAAGTAAAAAAAGCAAGTTGTGCGGAGTCGCAAATTTCGGTGCGCCGCCAAAACCACCATACTGTTCATCGAAGCGCTCTGCAAGCTGCTCATAAGCACGATGGAGTATAGGTTCACCTAATTCCTTGCCCGGCATAGTCATAGATGTTTGTTGTAAAGCTGAAGTGATTTGACTGGCTGAATTAAGAATCTCGGCATGTCGAGTTAACCATAGTTCCTTAATACGTGGTATAAGGTCCAGCATTCCAATTTGTCCAAACTTCGCTTCCCTGGGAATGTAGGTGGCTGCAAAAAACGGCTCCTTATCAGGTGTCATAATGATGGTAAGAGGCCAGCCCCCACTGCCTGTCATTATCTGACAAACTTGCATATATACTGAATCTATGTCAGGTCGCTCCTCACGGTCTACCTTTATAGAAATAAATGTATCATTCATTAAACTGCCTATTTCCGGGTCCTCAAATGACTCATGCCCCATTACATGGCACCAGTGGCAAGTCGAATACCCTATAGATAAAAATATTGGCTTGTTTTCCTCTTGAGCTTTGGTAAATGCCTCGTCTCCCCAGGAATACCAATCAACAGGATTTGATGCATGCTGCAGCAGATAGGGGCTTTTCTCAAGAACTAATCTATTTTGATATTTATTACTCATTCTTTTATGCCGTTACTAGTCTTAGGTATTACTTCTCTTGTTTCAATTATTTATCTTACCAATCTGTGGTACTCCTTGTATGCAACCTTTGTCTCATTTGGGAGACCAGAGGTCCCTCGGAATACTGTGCAATGCGTGCATTACTCTGACAAGGTAATCTTAGCACGGTGCAATGAACTGGAAGTGATTCATACATGTTACCAAGATAAATGAGAGGGCAGCACGAGTCAAGTGCAAGAAGCATTAAAAAAGCCAGGAGACACGTTATCAAAGAGATTTTCGATATGTTAGCCTATGAGGAAGAAGTTCACATTAGCGTTCTGGAGAAGTCTGAAAAGGACTTGAAGATCCTGTGTGCCGACGACAAGAAGCTGTAGACAGAGTATTCAAGTTGTTGACCTGACCTGGCGGAGGTGACACAATATCTCTGAGGAAAAAATGAGCACTCAAATGCTGATCTACTCAGATTTCGTCTGACCCTTCTGCTATAGAGCCGGGAGGAGCAGCCTGGTCAGGCCGGAAAAGGAATTTGACATCGAGGTGAAGGATGGGGTGGTCTCGGTTAGGCTAACCTGTGCCTGCGGCGGTTGCCCCCGTGGCGACCATGACCCTGCGGAACGGGATCGACCGCAATGCGTGACAGACCATATTTGACAATGCGTGCAAATCATGATAGAGTTCGCCATACTTCGTAGAGGCTCTTATGGGACAGCCGACACTATGAAACCCCCGGGGCTCTGGCCGGGGTTTCATAATAATGGTTCGCACAATATCGACTATGTGGTAGCACGGCCATGTATTTATGTCAACATATAATGCTACAACGGTTGATTTGTTACCACTGATATGAATCATGCCGGCCATCGCATGGCATCTTACTTATGCGGAAAGGAGTCCAAGAATGTCCTGGAGAGAGGAATACAAATCGAAGTTATGCAGTAATGAGGATGTAGCGAAGATCGTTCAATCGCACGACCGGTTATTCACCCCCCTTGGCCTCGGTGAGCCTACAACGGCTATAATGGACGCAATCGCGGACCGCAAAGATGAGCTCGAGGACATCCAGTATATATCGGCGCTCAGTTTTCATCCTTACAAGATTTTCACACCCGAGTACAGAAAAACCTTCAGGCTGATGTGCGGCTTTTATTCACAGCTTACCATGGGTCAGCATGCAGATGGCAGTTCAACATTCATTCCGGTTCAAAGCTCCAGTGTAGCTCTTGTTGCAGAGAAGCGGCAAGAAATCGATCCGCGCAGGCAGGTTATGATCACCCAGGTCAGCCCTCCGGACGACCACGGGTATGTATCACTCGGCCTCGACCTGTTCTACACGCCGGACATGTTTGGCAAGGTCGACCGGTTTATCGGCGAGGTCAACCCGAAGATGCCGAGGACCTACGGCGACACGCACCACCACATCAGCCAATTCGACAGGTTCGTTGAGATAGACGAACCCCTGTTTGCGCCTCCGCTGCCCGAGCCGTCAGAGACGGATAAGAGGATTGCGGAGAACGTGGTACGCCTGCTCAGGGACAGGGATTGCCTTCAGGTAGGAATAGGCGCAGTTCCCGGGCAGATATCCAAGCTTATTGCGGGCAGCGATCTCAAGGACCTGGGCATTCACACCGAGATGGCTCCCATGGGCACCCGCCAGCTTGTGGAGAAGGGCATCGTCACCGGTAAATATAAGAAGACCCATCCGAATAAGATAGTCATGGCCTTTGCCTTTGGCGACCAGGAGCTTTACGACTTTCTGGGCAACAACCCCCTGGTCGAGTTCTATTCCGCTTCATATTGCAACTCGATTCCCATGCTGGTCAAGGAGAAGAACCTGGTGGCTATAAACGGCGCTGTCGAGGTCGACCTTGTGGGAACCATCTGCTCGGAGTCTTACGGCGATGCGATGCGCTCCGGCACGGGCGGACAGCTCGACTTTGTAATTGGCGCTTACTGGTCCGAAGGAGGAAGGGCGATCAACACCCTGCACAGCACCGCCAAGGGCGGGACAGTATCACGCATCGTGCCTTACCCGACGAAGGGGTCCAGGGTGACCGTGCCCAGGCACTACGCGCAGTATATAATCACCGAGTGGGGAACCGCTGACCTTGGGGGCCTGGATGAAAGAGAGCGCGCCCTGGCTCTTATCGAGATAGCGCATCCCAAGTTTAGAGATGAGCTTCTAGAGGCAGCCAAAAAGAGACTCATGTTTTAACAGGATTAACTTTGTAGCTGGCATTTGAACTGGTATGATGAAATAACCCGCAAGGGGCAGGCAAAAAAAGGGCACGGCTTTTCAGCCGCGCCCTCTCTAAATCTTGGTAGCGGGAGTTGGATTCGAACCAACGACCTACTGTTTAGGAGGGTTGGGATTTGTCATGGTGTCCCCCTTCTTCTCATTCGAGGAATCAACATTGGAACCTCTTTCTTATAATCTTCATAGTCCTTGCCAAATTTACCCAACAACAGTTTTTCCTCATGTTTTGAGTTAAAATAGTAGAAGGTAATGATAAGAACCCAAATACCTATTGCAATGATCGAAAAAGTTATTACCAATAGACCTAAGTAAAACAATATGGCCCCTAGATATATAGGATGGCGAACAATGCCGAAAACTCCCTTTCTAATAACACTTGGCTGTTCTCTGATTTCGCCAAACACAATACTCAGGCCAGTCCTTGCCAAATATCCTGCGCTGAACAGAATAATTACTGATAACGGCACTTTTACATACAGCGGAACATAATTTGAAATGAAGGTTGAATAGCTGAATATAAAGGAATCAAGTATCCATGCAGTTAAGAACGTGAATAAAAGCAAGAGCTGTCCTATATCACTTAACGCATGTTCACCTGCTAAATCCTTTCTTTTATCATGTCCCGTTCTATCAGACATTTCCCCCTCATAACGCATTCTCCCCTTTTTTATCTACCTCACTCCTCGCTCTACCTCATTTACTGATAGGGTACATGGGGAGCCTCGATTTGCACTAGAATACACCTGGGTCAGAGATTGTTCAATAGCAAGAAGTAATGTTCTGATGAATTATTAAATACTATTGCAGGCAGATAAAAGGATTTCATATTAAGGCGCTATAATAACTGCACCCGCAGGGGGTCCGACCCCACCTCGGGGCGGGTAAAAAGAGGGGGGACAGTTTCAAGACCGCGCCCCCTCACTCTCTTGGCAGCGGGAGTTAGCTCCGAACCAATTTGGGACTAGGATAGGTCCTTCTTGATCTGCTCAAACTCTTCCTGCGAGATCTCGCCTTTGGCGTAGCGCTCCTTAGCTATGTCCAGCGGGGTGCGCTTTTCCGCAGGGCCTGTACTGGAGCCCCTGCCTCCTCTAAGCCTACTTATCCCCCAGACCACTAGAGCGATGACAGCGCCCCAGAATAACAGCATAAATATGCCACCAAACGCCATCCACCATCCCATGCCGTCATGCAAATAACACATTGCTATCCTCCTTGCACCTCTAATTACCCGTATATACTTTTATACTTTAACCCGGCGTGTTAATCAAGGAACACCTTTGTGCACACAGACCTAATCACCTCATCGCGTCAGTATTGGACCTATTTCTCTTCCTCGCTGAGGTACTTCTCAGGAGCTTGCTCAAAAGCCTTCTTGCAGCCAGGCGCACAAAAATAGTAGGTCTTCCCTTTGTATTCAGAAGTTCCCGCAGCGACTTTCTCATCCACTTCCATATTGCAAACAGGATCCTTAGCCATTGCCCTTGCCTCCTTTAAATAATTACCAGCCTATTATTTATACTATATTCTATCACCAGTCCATCATACCCCCGTCCATGTGATCCCACATTCCACCCCGAGGATTGGTAGGTGCTTGGCTTCCATCCTCATGTGTGTGATAGCCTTCCTCGTGGCATGGCATGTAGCCAAAGCCTTCGCTGTGTATATCCTCGGCTGCTTCAGCCATTGCACCCCCGTCACCAACCTCACAGGCTTCGTGCATATCTTCCCAGAGCTCTTTATTAAAAGGAGCTCTTCGGATGGGGCAATTGGCACGATGGCACAGTTGGCAGCTCTGAAAGGAAGTCTCCGAAGAAAAAAGGATACCTGTAACTGACATGTCCGGTACCATTACAAGTGAATCCGTCAACCTTACACCAATAAGCCTTTCAACATCACTAAAAATGGAAAATAATTCCTTCAGTTGTTCGATGGGCCATACACTAGCATCACCGGAACCCGGGTTCATGGTGGATAAATCAGATACTTTATAACGCTCTTTTATTTGCTCTATCAAATACTGAATACTGGTTTGCAGGAGGTTCAGTTTGATGTAATACAGCCAGACTTTCTTCTCTAAATCGTCATTTTCTATCACAATTTCATCAATTTCGGTACCACATGTCGCAATATATGGAAATACACGGTTAACCGAATCAAGGTTTGTCCTTAAAGCGAGGCTGGTAAATGTAACATCCTCTATTGTGATGGAATCAGTATCTTTATTGTCTATGAAGGAAACTTTATATAGGGCTTTCGGTTTTCCAATCTCTTGTACTACACTAACGAGCTCTTCCAACTCTCTACTGAGACTAGTACCTAAGTTAATATGAAGCGTTTCAGACAGCTGGTCGGAATTCAGATTAAACGGAATGTCAGTTATCGAGATCATATGCACTCCAAAATGTGCTGTGTCTATCCCCATCTATCCGCAAGGATCTTCCCAAGACGCTTGTATCCGGCCGACGGAACCCATTTCTTCATCCAGTCTTCAACAGCCGTGAGACCATCCGGATGTTGTTCCCTTATAGCCTCTATTTCAAGTGATGCATCGTTGGCTGCGTCGTCCATCGCTTTTGGATCGAAGTCTGGCATGTCTCCCCTCCTGTTTTCTGGATCTGTGGCGGTTAACTTACTCCCGATCATTGTACCACTTTTAAATTAGGGCTTTCTGGCGTTGGAGTGCTCCCCAATTCAAGTTTATAAAACGTTAGGGCACAGAAAAGTGTTGCACTTCACAGATTACCCTTGACACCTACAGCCATGTAGCCCCCGGACTCCAGGAAGCTGCGGCTAACCGCTTTGACGAACTGGTAAACCCTGGTCATGAAAAAGAAGCTCTTGAAATATTTGATTAGCTTTTTATTAGCTAAATTAAGAAAGACCCCTGTGCCACGTGGCTTTGCAGGGGTCTTTCACGTATAATTCTTGGTAGCGGGAGTTGGATTCGAACCAACGACCTCCGGGTTATGAGCCCGACGAGCTGCCACTGCTCTATCCCGCGTCACAAACGCTTAAAACGTTAGCTATGCCCAACTATTAGTGTAGGTCAAGCCCTCGGCCGTTAGTACCGCTCAGCTGAAGCGCTCACACGCCTTACACCTGCGGCCTATCAAACAGCTAGTCTCGCTGCGGCCTTACCCCCCGACGAATCGGGGATGGCAGATCTTATCTTGGGGTGGGCTTCGCACTTATATGCTTTCAGCGCTTATCCTGACCAGACTTGGCTACCCAGCGGTGCCGATGGCACGACAACTGGCACACTAGAGGTCTGTCCCTCTCGGCCCTCTCGTACTGGAGAGAGCTCCCCTCAAATCTGCTACGCCCACGACGGATAGAGACCGAACTGTCTCACGACGTTCTGAACCCAGCTCGCGTGCCGCTTTAATGGGCGAACAGCCCAACCCTTGGGACCTGCTCCAGTCCCAGGATGCGACGAGCCGACATCGAGGTGCCAAACTCTGCCGTCGATGTGAACTCTTGGGCAGAATTAGCCTGTTATCCCCGGGGTAGCTTTTATCCGATAAGCCACGGCCCTTCCACTCGGCACCGTGGGATCACTTTGCCCGACTTTCGTCCCTGCTCGACTTGTAGGTCTTACAGTCAAGCCCCCTTCTGCCAATACACTCTACAGGTGATTTCCATCCACCCTGAGGGGACCTTTGGGCGCCTCCGTTACTCTTTGGGAGGCAACCGCCCCAGTCAAACTACCCACCAGACACTTTCCCCCTGCTTGCTCAGGGGTTAGGACCAACATCAAGGAAGGGTGGTATTTCACCATTGGCTCCACCGGGGCTGACGCCCCAGCTTCCCCGCCTCCCACCTATCCTACACATCCGAAACCTCAACCCAATGCCAAGCTGTAGTAAAGCTCCACGGGGTCTTTTTGTCCTGTCGCGGGTAACCCGCATCTTCACGGGTATTGCAATTTCGCCGAGTCCCTCGTTGAGACAGCGCCCAAGTCGTTACACCATTCGTGCGGGTCGGAACTTACCCGACAAGGGATTTCGCTACCTTAGGACCGTTATAGTTACGGCCGCCGTTCACTGGGGCTTCGGTTCAAGGCTTCGCAATGGCAAGCCATCACTAACCCCTCTCCTTAACCTTCCAGCACTGGGCAGGTGTCAGCCCCTATACCTCCTCTTACGAGTTTGCAGAGACCTGTGTTTTTGTTAAACAGTCGCTTGGGCCATTTCACTGCGCCCCGATATAATCGGGGACCCCTTCTCCCTAAGTTACGGGGTAATTTTGCCGAGTTCCTTAACGAGGGTTCTCTCGATCACCTTAGGATACTTATCCTCACCTACCAGTGTCGGTTTTCGGTACGGGCGCTCACTCCAAGCAATGGGGCTTTTCTTGACAGCTTAGGATCAGTGGAGTCGTCTCAGGTCTCCCCTCAACTCCCCCCGCTCCTCACCCCGATAAATCGGGGCTACGATTGGGGACGCACCATGTCCAATAGGCACGCCCCACCTACCTTCCTGTGTCCCCCCACGCCCGTATGGAGTGGGCGGTGCTGGAATAATAACCAGCTGTCCATCGCCTACGCCTCTCGGCCTCGGCTTAGGCCCGACTAACCCTACGCGGATTGACCTTCCGTAGGAAACCTTGGGTTTTCGGTGGGCGTGGTTCTCACACGCCTTACGCTACTCATGCCGGCATTCTCTCTTCCGTCCACTCCAGCAAGCCTCACGACTCACCTTCACTGTAAACGGAATGCTCCCCTACCCCCCCCCGATAAATCGGGAGAGCCATAGCTTCGGTGGTAGACTTAAGCCCCGTTGGATTGTCGGCGCGGCACCACTCGACCAGTGAGCTATTACGCACTCTTTAAATGATGGCTGCTTCTAAGCCAACATCCTGATTGTCTGGGCAACACCACTTCCTTGCCCACTTAGTCTACACTTGGGGACCTTAGCTGATGGTCTGGGCTGTTTCCCTCTCGCCTGCGGAGCTTATCCCCCACAGACTCACTCCCAGAGTCTCAAGCCATGGCATTCGCGGTTTGGTTGAGTTTGGTAAGCTTTTCGCCCCCTAGCTCATCCAGTGCCCTACCTCCACGGCTCATCTCTGAGGCTGCACCTAAATGCATTTCGGGGAGAACCAGCTATATCCGGGTTCGATTGGCATTTTACCCCTAACCACAGTTCATCCCCCAGTTTTGCATCACTGGTGGGTTCGAGCCTCCACTCAAGGTTTACCTGAGCTTCACTCTGACCATGGCTAGCTCACCCGGTTTCGGGTCTAATCGATGCAACTATCCACCGATAAAATCGGCGGATCACGCCCTGTTCAGACTCGCTTTCGCTCTGGCTCCGTCGTGCAAACGACTTAACCTCGCTACACCGATTAACTCGCCGGCTCATTCTTCGATAGGCACGCCATCACCCCGATAAATCGGAGCTCTGACTGCTTGTAGGCACACGGTTTCAGGTTCTATTTCACTCCCCTCCCGGGGTTCTTTTCACCTTTCCCTCACGGTACTAGTTCACTATCGGTCGTCAAGGGTATTTAGCCTTGGGATGTGGTCACCCCAGCTTCCCACAGGATTACACGTGTCCCGTGGTACTCAAGAACATGGTAGGAGCCTCCCCCTTTCGCCTACGGGACTCTCACCCTCTATGGTTGGCCTTCCCAGGCTCCTTCAACTAGGGATCGGTTTGTAACTCCTCGCCCCCACTCGGGTCGGGGCCACCATGCCTTACAACCCCGTAGCTACATAGGCCCCGAGGCCACTAAGCAGCTACGGTTTAGGCTGCTCCCCTTTCGTTCGCCACTACTAAGGGAATAATCTCTTTTCCTCGGGGTACTTAGATGTTTCAGTTCCCCCGGTTCCCCCTTCCTGGCCTATGTGTTCAGCCAGGAGTACCCCGATTTTATCGGGGTAGGTTGCCCAATTCGGGAATCCCCGGCTAAGCTTGTTAGACAGCTAACCGAGGCTTTTCGCAGTCTTACCGCGCCCTTCTTCGGCCCTTGACGCCAAGGCATCCACCATGCGCCCTTAATCGCTTGACCTACACTAACAGGTGGGCATATAACTCTATTCAGTTTTTAAGGTGCTATACACATTAAGAGGCGGCTTGATGCAAGCCGCCTCTCAGTTTACATCAGGCTCTAATCTAAGTCAACTATTCAGTTTTCTCTCGCTTCCGTATCACTTCTAATATGCTATCACATTTAATCTCACTATGTCAATACCTGCGATATCAAGTTGACAACCGCCGACAACCCTTTCTACGTAACGCGACCCAGCGGGACCACCGGCGAGCCTCCACAGGTTAGCACCATCGGCTCCCATCACGGGCACCGCAAAATACCATCCTCTGCTGCGCTGGTCCACGACACGCCTCCGACGCTAGAGACAGGGTAACGAGTTGCGGTATCTCCCGACCTTTCACCACTGCTCCTTCCGCTTTCTTTCACAGGATGGGCAGATAGCGCCTCATCTCGTAGTCGGTTACCTGGGTGCGGTATTGGTCCCACTCGATCTTCTTGTTCTTAATGAAGGTATCGAAAACATGGTCACCGAGGGCTTTTCGCACCAGATGGCTCCCCTCTGTGACCTTAATGGCCTCGAACAGGTTCCCCGGCAGCGTATCGATCCCCCTGCGCTCCCGCTCCTCCTCAGCCATCTCAAACACGTTCTCCTCCACTGGCGGGGGTAGCTCGTAACCCTTCTCAACCCCCTCGAGCCCGGCGGCCAGCATTACGGCGAAGGCGAGGTAGGGGTTGCAGGCGGGGTCCGGCGAGCGGAACTCTACCCGGGTAGCATTCTCCTTCCCCGGCTGGTACTCGGGGATGCGGATGAGGTCAGAGCGGTTTCTGCGGGCCCAGGAGATATAGACCGGCGCTTCATAGCCCGGGATCAATCTCTTATAGGAATTGACCCACTGGCTGGTGATGGCGGTTATCTCCGCGGCATGTTTCAGTAGCCCCGCCACATAGCATTTCCCTATTTTGGATAGGTGATATGCATCATCCTTATCGAAGAAGGCGTTGCGCTCGCCCTTAAATAGCGATTGGTGCACATGCATGCCATTGCCATTCACCCCAGCGATAGGCTTGGGCATAAAGGTGGCATAAACACCGTACTTCTGGGCTACCTGCTTCACCACCAGGCGATAGGTCATCACGCCATCGGCCATATTAAGGGCCTCGGCATACCTCAGGTCGATCTCGTGCTGACTCGGGGCCACTTCGTGGTGAGCAAACTCCACCTTGAGGCCCATCTCTTCAATGGCGAGTACAGTCTCGCGACGCATGTCGGTGACTACGTCCGATGGGGTTAAGTCGAAGTACCCGCCCTGATCCAGGGGTTTAGCTCCCTCGGCATCCTGGAAGTAAAAAAACTCCAGCTCTGGCCCCACATAGAAGGTGTAACCGAGGTCGGACGCCCGTTTCAGGTTCCGCTTCAACACATAGCGGGGGTCGCCTTGGAAGGGCTCGCCACCGGGCTTGAGGATGTCGCAAAACATCCTGGCTACCGCATGCTGCTTGGGCCTCCAGGGAAGCATGCAAAAGGTTAGGGGATCGGGCATTGCCACCATATCGCTTTCATCGATCCGGGCAAAACCCTCGATTGAGGAGCCATCGAAACCTATCCCATCCTCCAGCGCCCTCTCCAGCTCCTCTACCGTGATGGAAACGCTCTTTAAAAAGCCCAGGATGTCGGCGAACCACAGCCTGATGAATTTTACATCCTGCTCCTTGGCTATCTTAAGAACCTGCTCTCTGGCCGCTTCAACCCCGCTTGCCATGTTAAACCTTCCTTCCACGTCGATAGCTTATATCTGTACTCGATGCCCTGTCAACACTACCTTCAATACCCGAGCTGCGCCACCGAGGTCGGCGAGGAGCTCTATCCAAGCCTCGGGGAAGAGGCCCTTTACCCATGAGGTCAGCGCCGGCCCCTGAGGGGGCGCGATCTCGAGAAGGATTACGCCCCCGGGGCGAAGCTTCTGGGGCGCATCAGCCAGCAGCTGACGCACCTTATCCAGCCCATCTCGACCCCCGGCGAGGGCCACTCTAGGCTCGTATATCCTTATCTCTGCGCCGAGCTCCCCCAGTTCCTCGTCCCTAACATAGGGCAGGTTGGCGATGATGATATCCACCGGCTCAGGAAGGGGATCCAGCAGGTCACCCTCCAGGAGATGGACCTGAACCCTATGCCGCTCGCAATTGATCGCCGCAATCTCCAATGCGCGCGGTGAGATGTCGGTGGCATAGACTGTCGCCCACGGCAGGCGCAGTGCCAGGGAGATGGCGATGGCCCCACAGCCAGTTCCGATATCCGCGATCTTCTGGAATTTTTCCAGCGTCGCCAGTTTATGCCCGGCTGGCAGTTCTTCCCCTGACGTTTCAACCCCTTCAAACCCCTGGGAGCAGTGTAGACTATCCGGGCGATGGCGCTCCACCAAATCGAGTGCCTCCTCCACCAGGAGCTCACTCTCCGCCCTGGGGATTAGCACCCCGGGGGCTACGTGGAAGTCCTGGCCGAAAAACTCCCGGTGACCGGTAATATAGGACATAGGCTCACGAGAGAGGCGACGATCTATCAGCCGGTCAAGGGCATGCTCATCATCGGGTAGGAGTTCATCCTCAAGTCGGACATAGAGGTGAGCGCGGTCGACGCCTAAAAGGTGCATGAGAAGCAGCTCTGCTTCCAATAGGGCATCATCGATAGCGTGAGCGGCCAGGGTTTGCGAAGCCTGGTGGCGGGCCTTCTTTATGGTTGTGGTCACGCCTCCTCCAGCCGATTCGCCCGATCGTGCGAAGCCAGATGGTCGATGAGGGAGTCGATCTCCCCACCAAGGATGCTTTCCAGGTTGTGAAGGTTGAGCCCGATGCGGTGGTCGGTTACTCTTCCCTGGGGGAAATTGTAGGTACGAATCTTCTCGGAGCGATCCCCGGTACCAACCTGAGAGCGTCGCTCTCTGGCGATCTCCTCAAAATGTCTTCTTTGCTCCTGGTCGAAGACGCGAGCCCGCAGCACCGCCATTGCCCTCGTCTTGTTCCTGGACTGGGAGCGCTCATCCTGACAGATGGCCATAATCCCGGTAGGTAGATGGGTGATGCGCACCGCAGTGGCTACCTTGTTCACGTTCTGCCCCCCATGACCCCCGCTGCAGAAGATGTCCACCCTGAGGTCATCGGGTTTGATATTCACCTCCACGTCCTCAGCCTCGGGCATGACGGCGACGGTAGCGGTGGAGGTATGAATGCGACCGCTTGACTCGGTGACCGGCACCCGCTGCACCCGGTGCACACCTCGCTCGTACTTGAGCCTGCTATAGGCGCCCTTCCCCTTGACCTCGAATATGACCTCCTTAAACCCACCAACGCCGCTCTGGCTACTGTCGATCACATCCACCTGCCAACCCCTGGTTTCAGCGTATCGGGTGTACATCCGGAGCAAATCTGCGGCAAAGAGGGCGGCCTCCTCACCACCGGCACCAGCGCGAACCTCCACAATGACATCCTTCTCAGCATAGGCATCCTTGGGGGTAAGGGCTTCCTCCAGTTCCCCGGTCAGGCTCTCAAGGCGCGCTTCGAGGCTTGCCAGCTCTTCCCGCACCAGTGCCGCCATCTCATCGTCCATGCCCTTTTCCAGCATGGCGCGTGTCTCTTCAAGATCCCGAGACGTCTTCTTATAATCCCTATATTTGGCCACCAGGTCGCCAATCCCTGCCTGCTCCTTAGCCAGACCATGCAGGCGCTCCATATCGGCGATAACTCCGGGCTGGGCCATGAGCCGGTTCAGCTCCTCATAACGATTTTCCAGGGTTTCCAGTCTCTCCTGCATTTCTCGCCCTCTTCACCTCAATTGCCTGACATAATCGCAATAAAAAATCCTGTCCTATCGCCTCTTGTAGCAGCTCGAGCAGAGAACCCTCCCCGCTCATGGGAGCATATTGACCATAGCGTTCCTTCCCTGCGATTGTGATCCAAATAGGGAAACCAAAATTCATGCTTGCCTTCGGAGGGAGGCCCTTCCCAATCTATATTTACCAGACATGGCTCAGAATGTGCCTCGCCTATCTCAGCGCTATGGCAGATGACTGGCTTGGCCAGTTTATATACCTTCTTTACCGTGAAACTCCCCCCCATACTCCGCTCGCTTTTCCTTACCTAATTTTATCACCGCTACTTCATCCTTTTTTAGTAAAAAAACCCCGAAGGGGGTCATTTATATTGTACCACAACCGAGCTATTTGTTAAACCTGCGTTAGCAGGGCAATCACCTCATCCACCGAAACCTCCCACTGCTCCCCCTCCACCATGTCCCGGTAGACCACCTTGCCGTTTTTAATCTCATCCTCTCCAAATATGAAGGCCTGGTCTGCCCCTGAGGCATTCGCCTGACGCATCTGGGCCTTCAGACTCTTTTGACCAAAGCTCCGGTAGACCGGTAGGCCGGCACCGCGCAACCGGGCAGTCAGCTTAACCGCCTCTTCTTTCGCCTTATCCCCCACGTAGGCAATGTATATCCCCTGCGCTTTGGGTGCCGGCAGGGTGATGTCATGCTCCTTCAGATTGAGCACGGTCCGCTCTATCCCCGCAGCGAAGCCGATGGCCGGTGTGGGCTTGCCCCCCAGCTCCTCGATGAGGTCATCGTAGCGACCACCGCCACCCAGGGCACTCTGTGCACCCCCGTCACCCTGAGGCTGGACCTCGAAGACAGTCCTTGTATAGTAATCCAGGCCCCGCACCAGACGATGGTTCTGCTTGAAGGGGATCTTCACAAGACGGAGATGCCCTAACACATCTTTGAAATGTTCTCTGCATTCGGGGCACAGGGACGCTGTGCTTTTAGGAGCACCGTTGGCTGCACCCTGACATGAGGGCTTCTTACAGTCAAGCAGGCGTATCGGATTCTTGCCATACCTTGTTTTACACTCGGGGCACAGCTGGTCGATATACTGGGAGTAATACCCCTTGAGCTTCTTTAGATAGACAGGGCGGCACTTCTTGCAACCGATGCTGTTTACCTGCATGGAAAGCCTGCGCAATCCGAGTGACTTGAAGAAGCACCGCGCCATCTCGATTACCTCGGCATCCAAGGCGGGGTCGCCCTCGCCCAGCGCCTCATAGCCAAACTGCCGATGCTGCCGGTATCTACCCTTCTGGGGCCGCTCGTATCTGAAGATGGAGGCAAAGTAATAGAGCCTTACCGGCAGGGGCAGGTTATGCATACCATGCTCCAGGTAAGCACGACATATCGGGGCAGTGCCCTCGGGGCGCAGGGTCATCATGTGACCACTGCGATCGTAAAAGCTGTAGGTCTCCTTCTCCACGATGTCCGTGCCCGGGCCGATGGTACGAATAAAAAGGCGGGAATCCTCGAAGACCGGGGTATCGATGCGTACGTAGCCATAACGCTGGCAAATCTCGGCTGCCCGCTCCTCCACGTATCTGAAGTAAGCCTGTTCCGCGGGCAGTACATCCGCTGTTCCTCTCGGTGCCTTATACAAAAGTCCCCTCTTAACTGGCTAGCATACACTAGGGTAAAGGGGTTGTAAAGGGTGCACAAGAAAGCTTTACCAGGAATACAAATCCCACACCTCATGTAAAACGGGGGTATTGGCGCTATCTGTAGTTGTCAGAGTTGCCCGCCACTGCTGATACCTCCCCGTTGGCAGGACAGAGGCATCCTGCCACGCCGGTGTGCCATTACCTTTTAGGAATATGGTATCCGATGCCCTAACCTCAAAGCTTATGTCGGTACCCGAGAGAAGCGTTTTGTCCCATCCCAGCAGGTCCCAGCCAGCATTCACTTCAGAGGTATCATAGACATTGGAGGCAATGGTGCTCGGGGAGTAAGCCTCTTCCGCCTCCACGCTGGCGCCCGGCTCCGGGTCGGCGTATTTGCGCCTCTCATAATGACACTTGATTTCATCCGCACTCAAAGCCCTATTGTAGATGCGGACCTCGTCAATCATGCCATCGAAATATCTCTGGCTAGCACCTGGCCTTCCGATTCTCAGATTGGTGTCCCAATCTGTCCTAGCGGTTTGGTCTCCTGTATCGTTTCCCACAGAAACCCCATCTAAGAACAGTTCTCCTGATGGTGATGAACCAGCATTCGTTACTATAAAAGCCACATGATGCCAATTGGTTGTATCTGAGAAAGAAGCATCTATCCTTATAACGTTTGGTTCTGATGCATCTTCATTGGTTCCATAAAAGCCTCCCACTATGTTATCCGCATCATAGGCACCAACATTTATGTGAGCTTCGTGATGTCCACTAGCACCAGCGCCCCATCCGTTTTCGGCTGACGGGCCTTCCCATAATAAATGATGTGCACCTGTTGTTGTATGTGTCTTGAACCAACATTCCCAAGTGAAATGGGTGGCTGTTTTCGACTCACCGCTTGTGGTTTGGATATAATCATCACTACCATCAAGATCGAGGGAGTCGCCATTGGAGAAGCGTACATCAGTTCTGCCATCCCAATAACCGCCATCTGAAGCTACCCACTCATCATTGTCTCCATTAGTAATCGTTCCATGATTTCCCTGTCCAGAACTGTCTGAAACATTTGTCCCAGATCCTTCGTCCATGTGCCACAATCCTACCAATCCAGACTCACCAAAATCCTTGGTGAACGTGTTATCAAAATTGGTAGCAGCGCTCGCCTCAGAATTACCATAGTACATGTAAATCCTTATACTTCCCGAAGGGATGGAGGACACTTTGACCCAGAACACCGCCGACGTGTTTGAAGTATAACTTTCCGTCCAATACGAGAGTAAAGTGGTACCATCGCTTGCAGTGAAGCGGATGTCATCGAAGTTGGACTGCATGTCAGCATCGTAGGTTACATCAACCCTGACCTGATAATCAGTCAGGGCAGAGCCCGAGTTACTTATGGTTACCGGGGCCCGCCGGCTCCAGGAAGCATCATACCAGTTAGAAACGGGATAATAGAGAATTTCCTCCGAGCCTACACTGGTGGTCGGCGCTGGGTCAGCGTATTTGCGAACCCTGACATTGTCAAATCTGCAATATGCCCCGTAATGGTTTGCCAAGCCAATCTCACCTGGTCCCGAATAGCTTGTGTCGGTTGCCGTGGACTTAAGGCTGCCATCGTTGTATATCTCAAACGTGGAGCCACTTATCACCAGTTTGGCTTCTTGCCACTGACCTGCGATACCAAATCTTGGCACCGATGTACCAAAAGTTCCCCACCCGCTGTACGGGGGCTTCAGCCACGGCGTTTCATCCCCAGAGCGACAATCCCACCTTCCTTTATATCCAGTATTTGCAGGATAATTCCCGCGGAATATAATTTCCGGAAGGGCATTTGTGTCTGGATAAATATCAGCCTCAATTACCCCGTCCTGAAATCCGGTGTAGGTCGCATCTGAGCCGATAGCGGCAAATCCATAGGGAGAGCTTGTTGTGCCTCCACTGATTTCCAGGCAGGGAGCGGGATTACCGACACTGGAGCTAATCGCAACGTCGGTATCGATGTGAATAGTCCACTTGCTTAAGTCCCCGGAAAAATCATCAAAGAAGACAAAGGTGTTCGTTCCATTGCTCGTAGTGCTAACGCTCGGATTCCCATAATACATATAGATGGTGGAGTCGCCAGCAGGGACAGAAGACACGTTGACCCAGAACACCGCAGAGGTGCTCACACTGTAACTCTCCAGCCAATATGAGAGCAAGGTGGTACCATTGCCCTCGGTGAAGCGAATATCATCGAAGTCGGACTGCATGTCATCGTCGTAGTTTACATCAACCCTGACCTGATATTCGGTGAGGGCAGAGCCAGAGTTACTTATGGTTACCGGTGCCCGCCGGCTCCAGGAAGCATCATACCAGTCCTCAGGCATTTCAAGCTTTACATCCCCAGGGCTCGAGGAGGTATCGACATTATTGAGAACGCCATCATTAAACTCTGACTCAGTGGTTACTACCCACAGGCCGAAGGAGCGATTGAAGTTCGATAGCCTCTTTGGGAGCAATTCGTGAGAGCTGAGGGCATACACATTACCGCTGCTGGTAAGAGCAAATAGCAGCGCTAGAGCAAGGAGAGGGAATATCCTGGTAAAAAGGTTTTTCATAAGCCATTAGCCCGATCACCGTTTTGATTCAGCGCTATGCTCAGCGAGTCTATATCCTCAAGCGGGAACTTCCGGGGCAGGGGCACGGCAACATACACAGTGGCGTCGGGGTCGATATCCACATACCGAATGACGCGGTTGACGGGTTCATCATTTATGTCGACATCTACAGCTACTTTATGGGGGCAGGTATCACCATTGGTAACCTTTACGATGACACCGCTCACCTTGCTAATGGCCTCTATAGCTTTCCCCTTGCTTCTCTTAGTAGCGTAAGCCAGGCGGTAATCATTCACCATGATGGAGTCCGCATTGGTGATTTTGCTCCTGATCTGACACACCGCGGGCTTGCTTGAAGCGAAAATTGTGATGCCGGCGCCGAGGACCGCAGCCCCGGCAATAACCGCCACCAGAATATAATCCCCCCATTTAATCACGCCCCCAATTAGGTAGCCATAACCTATTATCGCCACTGCAATTACAATCAAGGGGACTATGGCGATGCTGATTCCCTTGGAATCCCTCATCGCTGGATCCTTATAGCTTCTCGATTTACCCATCAGATCGCTCCCACCGGCGAAATCAACTCAGGGGGCTGAAGGGGCACCGCAAATCGGCACCCCCTCAGCCAATGATAACCCTACAGCTATCGATTACCTTAGCCCTCATCGGTTACTATTATTTTCAGCTCGTCTACATCTACCAGGGCAACATTGCTGCCGAGACTTACAGTAACCTCGGTAGTGGTTGATGCAGTAATAGTCTCGTCAGCTGCCGTCCCGCTGGCCTGGAGCGTGCTAGTGCCATCGAGAATGGCGACATCGATATCCGCCGTATGATTGGAAGTATCGGTATTATTCACCGTGACCTTTACCTGTGTTACCTCGGTTAGCTCACCATTGTAAACTAACTCATAGTCGGTCACCGACAAATCACCGGATTCCGAAATCGTCGCCTCTCCCGCCCAGGGCTCGGTGCCCGGCGTTACGGTATTCACCGTAAAGGCATAGGCGACACCGACGCCAGCCAGCAGCACTATCACCAGCAGCTCCACCGCTATGATAGGCCTCATGACTACCCTTTTATTCATCGCTTTCATCTCTCACCCCCTATATACAATAAAAACCGACCCTTACGGTCGGTTTTGCTATTGGCTCCGCGAAGCCCCAGCAACCATCTAACAGGCTACGCTTCTACGCCTCCGTAAAACAATTTCCCCCAGTTTTAAATGATCTTTTAATTTAGGTTCAACACCCCCTTCCCCGGCTAATTTTGGTCGCCACCGTTCCCCGAAGCTGGCAACCATTTAATTCATAACACCATAATTTTTTGCTCTATATAGCATATTATTTTATATATTATTATACTAAATCCGTATATTATATAACTTATAGTATACTTTGTCAATACCTTTTAAGCATAATTAAGCAAATTGCTTTATTATTATCCTAATCGGCACATCAAGTTTTACTGGCCAGTTGCGGATAGCTTGAACCATTTGGAGATTACAGGGCAATGACTTGGTGCCAACCGACTTTGGTGCTGGTTGTCATGCTAAACTTGTTTCAGCATCCCCACGTTTCATGACGGAATAACACTGAGATTGCCACGTCCCCCGACACGTCGGGGAACGCTTCGGCCTATATTGGGGCCGGGGGTCTGGGGGTCATCATCCGGCTTGACCGGATGATCCAGGGAGCATACTGAGCCAGTTTCTGGATTGCCCGATCGAGTCGGGCAATGACGGGTACGGTGTAGGGAGGGCAATGACAGTTAAAAAGTCGGCCAGCGGTTCTGAGGAAACACAACGAGTAATGAATCACCCCTCAGCAAGCTGAGGGGCATTTCACCAATTGCCAATCACTAATCTCTAATTGCCAATTACCCAACACGGCCTAGAATGACCTCTGACATTTCGGGCATACAAAATGCGCTACGAACCAGTGCCCATCGGTCCGGCTATAATCGGGCATAAGCTCCATAACTAATTCTTCTGAACAGTCAGGACAATTAAATGGCCCGGTTAGACCGATACCGTGCGCTAACTTTGTCGCATCTACCTTTTCTTCCTTCACCAGAACTCTACATGGGCTAATAGCTTTTCTGATCTCAGCCTGTTCCAGTATTGTGTCAATCTTTGTCATTACTTCGCTTGGCGAGTAAAAACCCTTTAGCAGATAGTCATTTGCTCCCAAATGCAGACCTTTGCGAATGTCCTCCCATTGACCCAATATGGTTAGAATAATAACAGGAATGTCTTTTATTTCATCGTCACAACGAATGTTTTTCAACACTTCCAATCCATGAATTCTGGGCAGCTTTAAATCCAGCAGGATCAGGTCCGGCTTCCCTGTCTTTGCCATTTGCAGTCCACTCTCGGCATCTTCAGCCATTAGAACCTTATAACCATAATCGGTGAGAGCATCCTCATACACCATCTTGAATACGGTTTCATCTTCGATAACTAATACCGTTCCCTTATTCACTTCGTTACCAGTGGTGCTCATATATTTTTACCTCGCATGTCTCTATTCCCAAAGCGGCATTTTCAATGCCTGGTAAATAAAAGCACCTTCCAGTCCATCAATTTTTCTACCTTCGGTAATATTCGGTTGAACCGCCACAAGCTCGGAATGACATATGGCTACAACCACCAATTACCAATTACGAATTGCCAATTACCCAACACGGCCTAGAACGACCTCTGACATTTCGGACACACAAAATGCGCTACGAACCAGTGCCCCTCGGTCCGGGTATAATCGGGCATAAGCTCCATAGTTAATTCTTCTGAACAGTCAGGACAACTAAATTGCTCGGCTAGACCGATATCTCTCCCCAAGTTAACTGCATCTGCCTTTGCTTCCTTCACCAGAAGTCTATATGAGCTAATGGCTTTTTTGATATCAGCCTGTTCCAGTATTGCGTCAATCTTCCTTAATACCTCGCGTGGCGAGTAAAAGCCTTTTACCAGATAGTCATTTGCTCCCAAATCCAGACCTTTGCGAATGTCCTCCCGTTGACCCAGTACTGATAGAATAATAACAGGAATGGCTTTTATTTCATCGTCATAACGAATGTTTTTCAACACTTCCAATCCATGAAGTTTGGGCAGATTCAAATCCAGCAGGATCAGGTCTGGCTTCTCTGTTTTTGCCATTTGCCATCCACTCTCGCCATCTTCAGCCGTTAGAGTCTTATAACCATAATTGGTAAGAGCATCCTGATACACCATCCTGAAAACGTTTTCATCTTCGATAATTAATATCCTTCCCCTATTCACTTCGTTACCAGTGGTGGTCATATACTTTTACCCCATATGTTTCTACTTAGATCGACCACGACGTTCTCTCGAAACCCTTAAAACAAAGGTGCTTCCTTCGCCAACAACAGAGGTTGCGGTAACATCCCCCTTCTGTGCCTTCATAAAATTCTTTGCAATATAAAGACCAATGCCCACACCGCCTCCTGCTATTGGGGGACCGTTAAGAACTTTCTCTTTGGTGAATAAATTGTTTAGAACTTTGTCGGACATTCCAGTCCCGGTATCCCTGACCTCAACAATCCCATATTTACCTTCCATGGTTATCTCATCAGTAATCCTAATGGTAATTGATCCTTTACCGGTGAACTTCACCGCATTATTGATGACATTGCTCAGTGCCTCAACCATCTTATCCACATCTGCAAGAACAACGATTCCTTCATCCACTTCCTCAAGCTTCAGGGCTAATCCCTTCTTCTTGATATCCTTCTGGTAATCTCGTAGGGCCAGGTCCACAATTTCCCTCAGCTTGACAGGCTCTATATCCACCGATAACACCCCGCGCTCAATCCTTGATACGTTGAGCAAATCGGTAACTAAACGGTGACTCCTGGAGCAAATCTCATACATCTCCTGAAGATACCGCTTTTGCTTGGTGGTCAACTCACCGGTCAGTCCCCCCAGCATGTTTTCTATACCCAGCTTTATTCCTACCACAGGTGTTTTCAATTGATGAGAAACAAGGGAAACAAAATCGCTTTTCATTGTCTCAATTTTCTTGCGCTCGGTGATATCCCTTAAGATTCCCACGAAGCCAACTGGATTGTCAGAAGCATCCCTCAACAATGCTCCAGTTAATTCAGCATCAAATTCGGAAAAATCTGCTCTCAGGGAAGTATATTCCAGATGCATGACTGTCCCATGCTCCAGAGTTCTCTGCATTTCGACTATCGCCGTGTTAATGTCACTTGCATTAAAAAACTCAAAGTAGTTTTTCCCCAGGATCTCATCCTTGGAGCCAACCCCGAGCATCTCCAGCATTTTGTCATTGAGTTCCGTGTAGGCGCCATTCAGGTCAAGAGTGAATATGCCATCGGTGGCAGACCTAAAAAGTTGCCGCATTTTCTCCTCCGACTTCCGCAGTGCCTCCTCCGACCGTTTGCGCTCCATAGAATAGCGCAGGGCACGCCACAGCAGCTTGCTATCGACATCGCCTTTGACCAGGTAATCCTGTGCGCCCTGGCGCACCGCTTCCACGGCAGTTACCTCATCATCCAGACCAGTAAGCACAATAATAGGCACCGCCGACGCCTGAGCGCGCACCTTGCCCAGTGTTTCCAGCCCCTGGCTATCGGGCAGGCCAAGGTCCAGGAGCACCACATCGATTCCTCCCTCTAGTAAGCGCTCCAATCCCTGGGACAGCCTGTCGGCGTGCTCAAGTTGATAATCTGCCTTTCCCGGTTCGGCCAGCATTTCCTGTATCAAACGAGCGTCACCGGGGTTATCCTCCACCAGCAAAATCCCAATAGTTCTGATAGCCTCTCCGGTTGTCACTGCTCTTCACCTCCTTTGGGTATTGTGAAATGGAATGTAGAGCCCTCCCCGGGCTGAGACTCCACCCAGATGCGCCCGCCGTGACGCTCCACAATCCTCTTGCAAACCGACAGGCCAATGCCGGTTCCGGGATACTCTTCCCTCCCGTGCAGGCGCTGGAAGATAACGAAGATGCGGTCGAAATACTCTGGGTTGATGCCAATGCCGTTATCGCCGACGGAGAAGAGGCACTCATTTGAATCCTGTTTGGCTGAGACATGAATACGCGGCTGCTCCTCCCCGCGAAACTTGATGGCGTTGCCCAGCAGGTTCTGGAATAGCTGAATCATCTGCGTTTCGTCGGCCATTACCCGCGGCAGCGGGTCATGGGTCACCCCGGCGCCGCTCTCATCAATGGTCACTTTCAGATTATCCAGCGCCTGTTTAAAGACGGACTCACACTCTGTTGGCTCAAAGGGCTTGCCGCGGGTACCCACGCGGGAATAGGACAGCAGGCTCTGGATCATGTTCTGCATCCTTTTGGAACCATCCACAGCGTAGGCGATGAACTCCTCCGCATCGGCATCCAGACTGCCTTTGTAGCGCTTCTCCAGTAGCTGGGTGTAACTGGCCACCATGCGCAGTGGCTCCTGCAGGTCATGTGATATTATATAGCCGAACTGTTCCAGTTCGGCATTGGAGCGCTCCAGATCGTGAAGCAGGCGCTCACGCTCCTCCTCCGCCCGCTTGCGCTCTGTGATGTCTTTATCTACGCCACGGTAACCTATTAAAGAACCTGTGTTATCTAATAGAGGCACACCGCTAGTTAGTAAGTAAACAAGCTCTCCGTTTTTAGTTAAATTCCAGTTTTCTAAATCAACGATCATTTCCTTTTTAGCTACAATTTGTTCGAAAATCTGACCAATATGCTTCGCTTCTTCTTCCGGCATCAGTTCAAAAGGGGTTTTACCAATAAGTTCTTCGGGAGAATATCCAAGAATCTGTTTAACGCGCCCTGATGTAAAAACGTATTTCCCATTGGCGTCAACTTCCCAAATCAAGTCTGCTGAACTCAGCGCTATATCCTCAAACCTCTTCTCAGATTCTTTCAGTTCCTCCTCCGCCCTCTTGCGCTCGGTGAAGTCCTGGGCAATGGCAACGAACCCGGTGGGATTTCCGTCGCTATCATGCATTGTGCCGATGATTAGATTAGTAGTACTTGAGCTACCAACATTAGGGGATACCTCATGCTCCATCCTTACCGGGCCGGTCTCCCCTCTAACTATCTTCTTCCCTTGACCTACTACCTTATCCCGGTCTTCGCGCGGTAGCAGTGAAAAGCCGTCTCGACCGATAATCTCCTCCCTGCCTAGCCCGGACATGTTAACTACTACATCATTCGCGTCCGTAATTTTACCCTGTAAATCCGTAACCACGATCCCATCGGTAATGGACTCAAACATTACCCGCAGCTTCTCCTCGCTCGCCTTAAGCTCCTCCACCGCCTCGGCCAGTTTCTGCTCAGTTGCCAGCTGTTCAAACGTTCGCTGAACGGCTATGGGCAGCCGGTCAAGAAATGTGGAGTCCTTCACCATATAATCCCGTGCCCCAAGCTTCATCATCTCCACGGCTAGCACTTCGTCACCTCGGCCAGTGACCACGATGAAGGGAACGCTGCACTTATTTTCGGCAAGGGCTTTAATTAGTTCGGCACCGGTCATGTCTGGCAGACCGTAGTCCAATAGTGCCAGTGCTGCCCGATTGCTAGCCAACCATTCGATCGCCTGCGCACCATTCAGGGCTCTTTCGACATGAAAGTTGAGGCGCTCTAGACGTCCCTGGATCAGACGTGATAAACCCTGGTCATCCTCAACGACGAGAATTGTACCGGACATCGGTTCTTCGCCTGCTCCGTTGCTATCCCTGGATTGCTTTTTCATCCTTTAGTTCTCCGTTGATTTTGGGCACTTCCACCGTACCTGTCATTGCCCGACTCGTCCGAATGAAATATCGGACTCCGATGCTTTGCTCGGAGATCGGGCAATCCAGAAATTGGTTCAGCATGATCCCTGGATCATCCGGTCAAGCCGGATGATGACCCCCAGACCCCCGGCCCCAATATAGGCCGAAGCGTCCCCCGATATATCGGGGTCGGGGCACCTTTTTTTCAGTAGTCTCTTATTGCCCTGCGCCCCCCCTCCCGTTGCCCTGATTGAAAGCCTTTCACTCTCCATTTCATTCACCGCGACGGCAGCCTGACGACCCTAAGCCAGAAATCCTCGATGGACCTAAACATGTTCATAAAGTTTTCCGGGTCAACCGGCTTGGTGATATAGCTGTTGCCGTGATTGTTGTAGGTATTGAGGATGTCCTCCTCGGTATTTGAGATTGTCATAATCACCACCGGGATGCGTCTGAGGTCGGTATCCCCCTTGATTTCGGCCAGCACCTCCCGACCATCCTTCTTCGGCATATTCAAATCCAGCAGGATGATGTCGGGAAGAGGCGCATCGGCATACCTGCCCTCCCGGTGCAGGAAGGCCATGGCCTCCTCGCCATCCACCACTGTGTGCAGGTTGTGGAGCACCTCGCTGCCTCTGAACGCTTCGATGACAAGGCGTACGTCACCGGGGTTGTCCTCCACCAGCAAAACATCAATGGGTCTTCCAACCTCTCCGGTTGTCACTGCTCTTCACCTCCTTTGGGTATTGCGAAATGGAATGTAGAGCCCTCTCCAGGCTGAGACTCCACCCAGATGCGCCCGCCGTGACGCTCCACAATCCTCTTGCAAACCGACAGGCCAATGCCGGTTCCGGGATACTCTTCCCTCCCGTGCAGGCGCTGGAAGATAACGAAGATGCGGTCGAAATACTCGGGGTTGATGCCAATGCCGTTATCGCTGACGGAGAAGAGACACTCATTTGAATCCTGTTTGGCTGAGACATGAATACGCGGCTGCTCCTCCCCGCAAAACTTGATGGCGTTGGCCAGCAGGTTCTGGAATAGCTGAATTAGCTGCGTTTCGTCGGCTATTACCCGCGGCAGCGGGTCATGGGTCACCCCGGCGCCGCTCTCATCAATGGTCAGTTTCAGATTGGCCAGCGCCTGTTCAAAGACGGACTCACACTCAGTCGGCTCAAAGGGCTTGCCGCGGCTACCCACGCGGGAATAGGACAGCAGGCCCTGGATCAGGTTCTGCATCCTCCTGGCACCATCCACAGCGTAGGCGATGAAATCATCAGCATCGGCATCCAGACTGCCCTTGTAGCGCTTCTCCAGTAGCTGGGTGTAACTGGCCACCATGCGCAGCGGCTCCTGCAGGTCATGCGAGGCCACATGGGCAAACTGTTGCAGTTCGGCATTGGAGCGCTCCAGCTCGTGAAGCAGGCTCTCACGCTCCTCCTCCGCCCGCTTGCGCTCGGTGACGTCCCGGGCGACGCCAACAAAATTGATGATATTTCTAGAGCTATCACGCAGCACGGCGGTGCTAAACTCGCTCTCAAATTCCCTGCCATCCCTGTTTACAAGCGTATACGACCGTACCCCCAGGGCATCTCCCTCTCCCAGTGTCTGCGCCATGTCCAACACGATCTTATCACGATCTTTCTTAGCTATAATAGTTTCAAGGACATTTCGTCCCACTAGCTCTTCCTTGGTGTATCCGGACATGCGGGCTGCTGCCTCATTCACCTGTACAAAACGTCCCTCCAGGTCGATGACGGCAACCGCATCGCCTATGGATTCAAATGTAATGCGCATTTTTTCCTCTGACTCCCTAAGCGCCTCCTCCGCCCGCTTGCGCTCGGTGATGTCGGTTATCACTCCAGTAACGCCGATTACACGGTCTTCCTCGAAGACGGGGTGGTTGGAGGAACGCACCCAGCGGACTTCACCTGACTTGGTCACAACCCGAAACTCACCTGTCTCGCTATTTCCGGAGAGGGTGTTCATGAAACCCTCTGTGGCCGATTGCAGGTCCTCCTGATAAATGAAATCGGCAAATGAGCTGCCGATTAACTCTGAAGGAGTGTATCCCAGGACTGATTCTACTACGGGGCTGATATATGTAGTTACCCCGTTCGCATCCACTGAGTAGATGACATCGCTTATGCTCTCCACCAGGTCTCGGTACTTTGCCTCGCTCTCCCTGAGCGCATTCTCCGCCTTCTTGCGCTCGGTAAAGTCCTGGGCAATGGCAACGAACCCGGTTGGATTTCCCTCGCTATCATGCATTGTGCCGAGGATTAGATTGGTGGTACTTGAGCTACCAACCTTGGGGGATATCTCATGCTCCATCCTTACCGGGCCGGTCTCCCCTCTAACTATCTTCTTCCCTTGATCCACTACCTTATCCCGGTCTTCACTCGGTATCAGTGAAAAGCCGTCTTTACCGATAATCTCCTCCCTGCTTAGCCCGGACATGCGAACCACTACATCATTCACGTCTAAAATTATACCCTGCAAATCGGTAACCACAATCCCGTCGGTAATGGATTCAAACATTGCACGCAGCTTCTCCTCGCTCGCCTTAAGCGCCTGCTCCGCCCGCTCGCGCTCGGCGATGTCACGAATAATACCACGGAACCCCACCGGCTCACCTGAGGGCCCGCTCATCAGGGATATGGACGCCTCAACGAAACTCTTTGTCCCGTCTTTCCTGATAACCTGCCAACCGAATGCTCTGGCCGGTTCCCCTGTCCGGTAGACCCGGTTAAAGGTCTCATACACCACCTTGGCCGTCTCATCGCTCATATACTGGCGGTTATTCATTCCCATCATTTCATCACGGGGATATCCATTAATCCCGCACAAGGAATCATTGAAAAAGGTGAGGTTCCCGGCGAGGTCAACCTCATAGTAGCCCTCTTCGATGGTCTCAAGGACCGTTCGATATCTTTCCTCGCTCTCCCTGAGCTCCTCCTCCGCCCGCCTGCGCTCGGTGATGTCTCGAAAAACACTAATGAATCCCGTTGTATTTCCAGCGCTATCAAGCAGCAGAGAGGCGCTGGCCTCTGCATCATATTCTCTCCCGTCTTTGTCTACAAACATATACTCATGTGCAGGGCCATACCCCTGTTCCACTGCCTTCATCGCGTTCTCAATTGCCCTGGCGCGGTCCTTTTCGGCAATGAATTCGAAGCCAGTTCGTCCAATAACTTCTACCCTATCACTGTAGCCTTGCAGACGAACTGCGGCCTCATTCTCGTCTATTATTTGGCCCTCTAAATCACTGACTATAATTCCATCTGTAATGGATTCAAATATTACACGCAGCTTCTCCTCGCTCTCCCTCAGCGCCTCCTCCGCCCGCTCCAACTCGGAAACCCTCTTTCGCGTTTTCTCCAGTTCACGTACAAACTGTTCTTTAGTCTCGTTTTGCTTTTTCATCGTCTTGTGCCTCACAAATTGGTTAAATGGTTAACTGGGTTATTGGTTCGTTGCTTACCTCCCCTGGCTCTGGTGATGTAAGCGTTTAGCTTCAACAATAACCGGTCTTTCACTTCAACTGTGCCAGCATACTCGTCAGCATTTATCAAGTTTTGAGTTTCCGCTCTATCGAGCTAGAACCTGGTTTCATACGAGAAACATGACGTATTTCAAATAGGTGACGCATCCGGCTAAATGTAGCCTGTGCTGGACTCTCCCTTCCAAAACTGCGCTCCGGTATTGGCCAAAATCTATGTTCCTGTTCCTGTTCCTCTTTATCTTGTCCAGAAGGAATTTAAAAATCCCTATCCACTTTCATTTACTTTTCCAGTTCCTCAACGCATGACCTATCGACGTGTATCTAAATGGACCCTGTTGGCCTCAGCCCTCATCTTTTCGATATCCTCCTCAGTGAATAGTCTCCATCCCCTTCTATCTCTGGAGGCCATATCCTCGACAATGCCCTCCTTCAGCCAACGGAAGAAGGTGGCTCGGCTTATGCCAGCTATCTTACAGGCTTCCAGGGTCCTGTAGTAGGTTTGACCATTAATTCTCGTTGACATGTTACAGTCTTCTTAAGATATATTGAGATATCTCATTTCCTTATATAAAAAAACCCTTCTCCATCGAGAAAGGCTCTCCATAATATCCTTCAGCAGCCCGGCTATCCTGGCCCTTAAAGCCTCGGACCCGTGGCTTTGCGCCCCGCGATCTCCCGCGGTTTGCCTTTCCCGGACTAAAATATTCAGTTGTCCCACAATTCTATTTGTATACTGGCAATTCTCATGAATTTGTTATCTTAATATTCAACTGCTCGGTTTGTCTGTCGGAAGAGTGTGTCTTCTTGCATGGCGAAAGACACTACATTTTTTGGTATATCCTGCATAAATATTCTGTATTACAATATTATTTCAATTTTATTTTGCGAAAATATACCATAGTAAAGTATTTTTGTCAAGTGCTTTTTTACGGTGTTTAAGACATTGGCGTCATAGAACCGCTGGCCGACTTTTTAACTGTCATTGCGAGAACCCCTCCGCCTTGCGAGAGTCCGATTTATCGGACGATTTAGGCCGAAGCGTCGGCCGACCTGTCGGCCTCGGGGGACGTGGCAATCTTATTTATGTCCTTCCATGAAACAAGGGATGCTGAAATAAGTTCAGCATGACAACGTGGAGATTGATGGCGTGATATTCAGGAAAAAGCGGTCAATATGTCCCCGAACGCCTATGCCATTCCGACCGCCAGCGGCACCACGGAGGATGATAATGTTGCATTTTCGCTCCGGCTTTATCTGTCAGTACTACGGAAGCAGGAACCCGGAGACCGATGGGCCTGGATTCCCGCCTGCGCGGGAATGACATGGGCGTAGAGTTCATCCAGACATATCCAAGCTCTATTTTCGTGGCAATGACATAGGGCAGCATGCGGCGCTTTTCGACGGGGGTTGTGGTTTTACGTTCGGCTCGCAATGACAGAGGTCGGAGCAGATGCTCCGACCTACCCACAATCCCAGATCCTTCACAGCCTATCTCTTTTCAAATCCGCGATACTTAACAGAAGGGCCTCCTAGCGAAGCACTCTGTCTATCTACTTCGGCAGGGTGTTTATACGATCTGTTGGTCCTGACGGACGCTTCCTCCCAGGTGATGACACCGGACCTCGAAAGATCATCCAGGTGTTGATCCATGGTATTCATGCCGTATTGCCCACTAGTTTGTATATAAGTGGGAATCTGTTCGCTCTTGCCCTCTCTTATCAGATTCCGGATAGCATCAGTGGCGAGCATCACCTCGAAGACAGCTACCCTGCCCCTACCGTTAGCTTTGGGCAATAGAATCTGCGACAGCACACCTTCCAGAGCCAGGGCTAACTGAGTCCGAATTTGTGTCTGCTGGTGCGGGGGAAAAACATCAATTATGCGGTCGATGGTTTGAGGTGCATTCGGAGTATGCAACGTGCTCAATACCAGGTGGCCCGTTTCAGCAGCCGTGACCGCCGTAGCTATGCTTTCCAGGTCCCGCATTTCTCCAACAAGGATAACGTCAGGGTCCTGGCGAAGCACATGTTTAAGCGCAGAGGCGAAGGACTTGGTATCGTCCCCCAGTTCCCGCTGGGCAATAATGCATTTGTCGTTGCTATGCAGGTACTCAATCGGGTCCTCGATGGTTATCACGTTTCGTGTTTCGTTCTTGTTCAGGTGGTCGATCATGGCGGCTAATGTCGTGGACTTTCCGCTTCCAGTGGGGCCGGTTACCAGTACCAGGCCCTTTGGCTTGAGCACCAGCGTCTTGCAAACGTCGGGAAGACCCAGCTCATCGATAGTGGGTATTTTCACCGGGATCTTACGAAAGGCCAGGTTTATTGTCCCTCGCTGGAGGGAGGCATTGACCCTGAAACGGGCTAAACCGTGAATGCTGTAGGCTAGATCCAGCTCGAGCTCTTCGTGGAAAGTCTCTCTCTGGGTTTCGGTGGTTATATTCTCTAGGGCTTCCCTCATATCCTGGGGCGTGATAGCGGTTAATCCATCTAAAGGCATCAGATGACCATCGATGCGAATAATAGGGGAACTCGGCACCCTCAGATGCAGGTCCGAGGCCCCTTTCTCTACCATAACACGCAACATTTCATCTATGTTCACGTTGTTAGCCCTTCCGGTTATCCTCATTAATGGCCTGGAGGAATGCTTCAACTAACTGGGGATCCAATTGGTTTCCGGAGCAGCGTCTGATTTCCTCCATCGCCTCATACACTCTATCCAGGGCATTGTTCAGCGCTCCGTCCATATTCAGGGAATGGCTTACAGCCTGGGCAACGGCATAGAGAGCCTCCACCCGCTTGCTATAGCGCTTGGCATCCTCCACCGCCCGCTTGCGCTCAACAGAATAGCGCACGGCACGGTACAGCACCTTGCTGTCGACGTCTCCTTTGACCAAATAGTCCTGTGCGCCGTGACGTATTGCTTCGACGGCAAGCGTTTCATCATCGAAACCGGTCAGCACCACAACCGGCACTGCTGGTACCTGAGCCTGCACCTTTTCGAATGCGTCGAGCCCCTGGCCATCAGGCAGGCTAAGGTCCAACAAGACCACATCGACTCCTCCATTTTTAAGGTGCTCCAACCCTCTGGACAGCCGGTCGGCATACTCGACTCGAAACCAGGCTTCGCCCGCTTCGGTCAGCATCTCCTGTATCAGGCGGGCATCTCCTGGGTTGTCCTCGATAAGCAGGACCTCGATCTTCTCACTTTCCATTTCATTCACCGCGACGGTAGTCTAACGACGGTAAGCCAGAAATCCTCGAGAGACTTAAACATGTTCATAAAGTTCTCCAGGTCAATTGGCTTGGTTATATAGCTGTTGACGTGCAGGTTGTAGGTATTGAGGATGTCCTCCTCGGAATTTGAGATAGTCATTATCACCACCGGGATGCGCCTGAGGTCGGGATCCCCCTTTATCTCGGCCAGCACCTCCCGGCCATCCTTCTTGGGCAGATTCAAATCCAGCAGGATGAGGTCCGGAAGAAGCGCATCGGCATACCTGCCCTCCCGGTGCAAGAAGGCCATGGCCTCCTCGCCATCCCCCACTGTGTGCAGGTTGTTGGGCGCCTCGCTGTCCTTTAACGCCTCAATTGCAAGGCGTGCGTCACCGGGGTTGTCCTCCACCAGTAAAATCTCAAAGGTTCTGATAGCCTCTGCAGTTGTCACTGCTCTTCACCTCCCTTCGGGGCAGTTTTGCATAATCTATATTATACTATTTTATACACTATTATATTATTTATAACATATAATTAAGTATTTGTCAAGAATATTATCATGTTGTTACAGATAATTGCTAAACCGCCATACCTGCGGTATACTAAAGTCGGATGTAACGCCATGGCAAAGAAGACCGATATCAGGGCGCTTATCGATAAGACGCAGGAGTATCTGGCCAGCGAGACCCTGGTGCTCATCGAGGATGCCTACGAGTTTATCTCCCGGGCATGCCAGGGGGATGTGGAACATGCCCTTAACACCGCGAGCACCATCGCTGAGCTTCAGCTAGATGAGCAATGTATCGCTGCGGCGTTACTTCATGAAGCGCCCCAGCGATGCGGGGTAACCCTGACCCAGATAGAGGATGAGTTTGGCCCCGATGTGGCAAAGCTCGTTGAAGGGCTGACGAAACTGGACAAGGTCTCATGGCCCGAGGAGCTCAAGCCCAAAAAGGGCACCATCGATATCGAAACCCACGCCGAGAGCCTGCGAAAGATGCTGGTGGCGATGTCCGAGGACATCCGGGTGGTGTTTATCAGGCTTGCCTGTCGGCTGCACGAGATGCGCTTCCTGAAGCGGACGCCCCCCTCGAAGCGGCGTGCCATCGCCCAGGAGACCATGGAGATCTACGCCCCGGTAGCCCATCGCCTGGGCATCTGGCAGCTAAAGTGGCAGCTTGAGGACCTAGCCTTCCGCTATCTGGAGCCTGAGAAATACCGTAACATCGTTAGATTCGTCGCCTCCCAGCGGGGGGAGAGGGAGAGGTATATAGCTCAGGTAACCAGAATACTCAAGGAGGAGTTGAGGAAGGCAGGGATAGAGGCAGAGGTTACGGGGAGGCCGAAGCACATGTACGGCATAAATAGAAAGATGGAGAAGTATGCCTCCCAGGGCAAGGAGTTTAGCGATATCTACGACCTTTTGGGTTTCCGAGTCCTGGTGAGTGAGGTGGCCGATTGCTATAGCGCCCTGGGGGTGGTACACAGCCTCTGGCGCCCACTGCCCAAGGAGTTTAACGATTACATCGTACAGCCTAGAGGTAGGGTATATCGTGCGCTTCATACTACGGTAATGTGCCTGGGAACTACACCCCTCGAGATACAGATTCGTACCCATGAGATGCACCAGGTCGCCGAATATGGCATCGCCGCTCACTGGCGCTATAAGGAGGGGACGAAAGGGGACGCGGTGTTTGAGGAGAGGCTGGCAGTACTACGTCAGCTCCTTGATTGGTACAAGGATGTTGGTGGCACCGAGTTCATTGAGTCCATAAGTGCCGATGTCTTTGGCGACCGCGTTCTGGTATATACCCCCACGGGGGATATAGAGGACCTGCCCACGTCCTCCACCCCCCTCGATTTCGCCTATCGGGTCCACACCGACCTGGGTCATCGCTGCATTGGGGCAAAGGTTAATGGTAAAATGGTCCCCCTGACCTACCATCTCCAAAATGGCGATACCGTGGAGATCCTGTCTACCAAGGGGGGTAAGGGGCCGAGCCGTGATTGGCTCAACCCCGCCCTGGGCTACCTCAAGACATCACACGCCAGGGAAAAGGTCAGGCAGTGGTTCAGGAAGCAGGAGCGCAGCGAGAACATCCAGCGGGGCAGGGAACTTCTGGAGAAGGAGCTGCGGCGGCTGGGAATATCCATATCCGAGGTGGAGCTTGCCGAGCTGTTCAAGCGTGCCAGCGTGGATGATTTCTTTGCCGCCATCGGCTATGGTGACATCAGCACACATCAAATTGCCACCAAGCTCGCCGTGCAGCAAGAGAAACCGCTCCCCCAGGTTGCGCCGCCCAAGCAGGGAGCTCCCCCAGCAGTTCAGGTGATGGGAGTGGGGGACCTGTTGACCCGCATCGCCCCCTGCTGCAATCCGTTGCCCGGCGAGGAGATCATCGGCTATGTAAGCCGCTCAAAGGGGATAAGCGTCCACCGCAGGGACTGCCCTAATATAGCTCACATAGATGAGAAGGAGCGCTTAATTGGGGTGGAATGGGGTCCTCGGGAAGAGTTTCATTCCGTGCCGGTTCATATTGAGGCGTTGAATCGGGTGGGCCTACTTCGGGATATTTCCGCCCTCGTCGCCGAGGAGGGGGTGAACATAGCTGCGGCGAATGTAGCCGACCACGAAGACCACACCACCTTGATATTACTCACCCTTCAGACCAAAGGTATCGAGCAGTTAAGCCGGCTCTTCTCCAAGCTGGAGGGTGTGCGCGGGGTGCTCAGCGTGACACGACACACATAGGAGGTATGAAGCTTGACCAATAAAAAATCAGCAGAGAAGTCAGCAAAAGTGGCTGAAAGAAATGCACAGCGCAATAGACCCGTTCGCAGCTCGGTGAAGACCGCCGTCACCAAGGCAAGGAAGCTGATCCTACAAAACGATCTCGATGCCGCTCAGGTAGCAGTAAAGGATGCAGCACAGGCTCTGGACAAGGCAGCCCAAAAGGGGGTGCTCCACCCCAATAATGCCGCCCGTCGCAAGTCCCGCCTCATGAAGCAGCTTAACCAGGCGCTCGCCGCCGGCACCAGGCAGGAAGATTGAGCCAGGCCACTGGCGACTGAAGAAACGCATCCCCTGAGAGCGATACCCTCTATCCTGAGGGAATCCCCCTATATAGCTGATTTCCTCCACCTTGTCATGCTGAACTTGTTTCAGCATCCCTTGTTTCATGACAAAACATCGCTGATTATGAAACAGGAACCCGGTGACCGATCGGCCTGGATTCCCGCCTGCGCGGGAATGACAAGGGTGTAGGGTTCATCCGGACAGATAATGGTATTTTCGTGGCAATGACTGTGAAAAGTCGGGTTGCTGTGATGCATCACTGAATGTGCTGGACAAGTAAGATGGGTTGACAAAAACCCCTATCCGTGTTAATCTCTTAGAACATGTGTTCGAGGAGAGAGGAATGAAACAGCTTTCTGACAAGCAGTCTCGCATCCTAAATTTCCTCCACCGCTTTCTACATGAGCAGGGTTACCCGCCCACCATCAGGGATATCCAGAGCGGGTGCCAGATAAGCTCCACATCGGTGGTGGAATACAACCTGAGGATTCTGGAGCGGGAGGGGCATATCCGAAGGGCCCGGGAGATTTCCCGCGGCATTGAGCTGGGGGTGCGGCGAGTCGTGCGCGTACCTATCGTCGGGCACATCGCCGCCGGCGAACCGATACCCGTGCCCACCTCCGATAGCTGGAACACGGAGGAGTTGGAGTCCCTGGAGCTCACCGAGGAGCTCACCAGGGGCAAAGAGGGGGTCTATGCCCTCAGGGTGAAGGGAACATCGATGATCGATGCCCTGATCGGAGAGGGAGACCTGGTGCTGATGCAGCAGGCGGCCACCGCAGAGAACGGGGAGATGGTCGCCGCCTGGCTGAAACGAGATGGGGAGGCTACCCTTAAGCGATTTTACCTGGAATCAGGGCGAGTCCGCCTGCAGCCGGCCAATGAGGATATGCCACCCATCTATGTCGACCCGAAGGACGTGTTAATACAGGGAAAGGTCATCGGTGTCCTCAGAAAAGTGTAGTGAATGCACTAACGCTGGGGCTCGATGATGACCTTCATGGACTCCTGGGCGGCAGTCACGAGCTGAAAGCCCAGTACCGTCTCCGCCAGGCTCAGGCGGTGGGTTATCATCTCGCCAAAGCGCACCCTGCGACTGCGGATCAGTTCCAGCGCCGTTGCATAATCGGCGGGGCTGCCGGCATAGGATGTGGTAAGCGTTATATCGTTCTTGTAGAAGAGCTTCGTCACCGGTACGGGTAGGGTTACAGAGGGCTCTGTCGCCGCGAAAAAGAGAACTGTGCCCCCGCGCTCCACTGAATTTAGCGCCTGAGCCAGGGCAGATGGCGCTCCGGTGCATACCACCACCAGGTCAGCAAGGCGACCGTCGTTTAGCTGGCGAAGGCGAGCCGGTACATCCTCCTCCGCATGGATGGTTGCATCGGCCCCAAACCGCTTCGCCGCCTCCAGTCGATATGGCGTTATGTCGGTGGCTACAACACGAGATGCCCCCAGCTTAACCGCCAGTTGAACATGAATCAGCCCGGCAATGCCGCTCCCGATGACGAGCACGCTCTGTCCCGGCTGGAGGCGCGCTATCCTTTGCCCGCGCAGCACGCAGGCCAGCGGCTCGGTAAAGCACGCCTCCTCGAAGGATACCTCATCGGGCAAGCGAAATACCCCGCGGTCCACATTGATTGCGGGCAGCCGCAGGAACTCGGCGAAGCCACCTGGGTCGAAATGCGTACGTCGCAACGTTTCGCAGACGGTGTGATGGCCGCTCAGGCAATAACGACAGGTATTGCAGGGGACATGATGGGCTGCAGTTACCCGCTCTCCTTTTTCAAACTCCCCCACACCCTTTCTCGAGCTCTCTACCCCCACCCCCTCCCCCACATCGACAACAACGCCAGCGATCTCATGGCCCAGAACCAGGGGAGCCCTGGGGACACGATCCCATTCCATCACATCGCTGCCACAGATGCCGCAAGCTTCCACTCGCACCAGAAGCTCGCCGGGGCCAATCTGTGGTACGGGCATCTCCTCCACCCGCACATCATGGTTATTGTAATAAATTGCGACACGCATGGTTATTTCTCCATTCCACCTAGCATTTTCGCCGTTTACGAAATGCCGGCGTCATTTAGTCAAACATCATAAATAAGCTTTAATAAAGAGAATGCTGAAATAATCTCAATCAACCCCCTAATCCCCCAATCTTGGGGGATTTTTTAAAGCTGGGGGACACCCCCAGACCCCCGGCAGGAAGTATCCTGCACCTCTTTTTCAGCGGCCTCATAATATATCACCATCGTTTCCTCTAAGACAATGAATTATGTCAATTTGTATTTCTCCTGGGTATGAGAAAGCCCGTATTTCTCTTATACTCCATATACTGCTCTCCATAGCGAATAACGAGATCTTTTTCCTCCGCCCGGCACAGCACATAGAAGATTGGTAACCAGATGAACGAGAATAGCACCAGGAATGGGGAGTTCAATACGAATGCAATTACCCACCAGTACGTAACCTCGCCGGTCGCCTGAGGGTGCCGAACCTTCCGATAAATACCTCCGTAGAGCGTGTGCTCTTTTCTCGGCTCCATCGTTTCCTTACCGGCATCCTTTGTTCCGCGCCACCACAGATAACCGCCGGGAATGGCAATTGCAATCGCTATGATTACTGAAATCCACCAATCCCATGGAAAGGTCTCGAGGAGTTGGAGTGGCAGGGGATAAAAGAAATATACTATATAGTTGGCAGCAGCGATTATCTCAAAGGCCGAAGCTATTATCCTGTACTGCGTACATTTAGCGTAAGCAACCTCACCGATCTTCTTTTCTAATGCAGCAGGGCTTACACTCTTCACATAGAAATACAAGAAAAGTAAAGCCGCAAGGAGTAATGAGACAAAATTAATCCAAGCTATCACGTTTATCCACGTTAAACAGACTTGCTGCGGCGATTTCGGATAACAGCCATGTAGGCAAAGTCAGGGTTCGCCCGATCCAGCTGTTGCTCTCGTTTGCCAACCTTCAAGCTGTACTTATGGTACCCCTGCGGCAGTAGGATGGAATCGATTTATTGCGCCCTAACGTACTCGTTCCTTTTGCATTTCCCTCTGCTATCTCGAACGCTGCCGGCTCGCTAAACCTATGCCGATACCGGTGGCCGGCGTCCGGCCCAGGGACGCGCCTCCTCTAGCTGCGCGGCAAGGCGGAACAGGGTCGCCTCATCCCCGAAGCGCCCGATGAAGTGAGTGCCCACCGGTAGCCCCTCGGCATTCCAGTACAGGGGCACCGACATAGCAGGCTGCCCGGTGAAGTTGCAGAGCGGCGTGAATGGACAGAACACCACAGCACGGTCGAAACCCTTCATTGGATTATCCGGCGGAGAGTCGAAGGTGCCCAGTGGCACCGGCGGCTCGGCCAGCGTCGGGGTGAGCCAAACATCATAGTCGACCAAGAAATGACCGATGTCACGGGTCACTCTCTGGAGCAACGTCACGGCGATGAGATAGGCCGGTGCGCTAGTCTGGCGACCCCTCTCGCACAGGGCCCAGGTGAGAGGTTCGAACTGATCCGGGGTGGCGGTACGGCCGGTCAGAAAGGCGTAGCCATCCACGGCCATGGCGGCACCTGCCTCCCACACGGTGATGAACGGCTGAATCACCATCTCACCGACTATAGCCGGGGACGCCTCCACCACCTCGTGACCGAGATCAGCACACAGCGCCGCTGCCTCGCGCACCGCGCTGACGCAGTCGGCATGCACCGCTCCACCGGTGAAGGCCTCGGTGTTAAAGGCGATGCGCAGCCGCCCGTGGTCGGCGCCCACCTCCTTAAGGAACGGGCGCGCCGGCGGCGGGGCCCAGTACGGGTCGCCGATATCGGGGCCAGAGGTGGCATCAAGCAGGGCAGCACTGTCCCGCACCGAGCGGGTGAGGGCGTGATCGATGGTAAGCCCACCGAGGATATCGCCGTAATCGGGGCCGGAGGGGTTGCGCGCCCGGGTTGGCTTCAGCCCGAAGAGTCCGCAGCACGAAGCCGGAATACGTATCGATCCGCCGCCGTCGTTGCCATGCGCCGCGGGAACCAATCCGGCGGCCACCGCGGCGGCAGAGCCCCCGCTGGAGCCGCCCGTGGTGTAGTCGGTATTCCAGGGATTGCGGCTGGGTCCGAAGAGACGCGGCTCGGTGGTCGGGACGAGGCCAAACTCCGGCAGGTTGGTCTTCCCCAAAATAATGAGTCCGGCGCGCTTCAGCCGTGCCACAAATTCACTGTCGTGATCGGGCACGTAGTCGCGCAGGAAGGTTGACCCCGACGTCATCGGCACCCCGGCGTAAGGAGCAAATATGTCCTTGAGCAGGTAGGGCACGCCGGCAAAGGGTGCATCGGGTAGCTCGCCGCTGGCAGCGGCGCGCGCCTCCTCAAACATCGGCGTCACCACCGCATTGAGGGTTGGGTTCAAGCGCTCGATCCGCTCTATAGCAGCGTCCACCAGCTCGATGGGCTTGACCTCCCTTCGCCGCACCAGCTCGGCCTGGGCGGTGGCATCGAGTTCGACAAATGTATCTAATTTCGCCATGGTTATCCCCCTTTCTTTACAGGCTAATACGCTGATTTCATGCAACTACACCTCACCGACGGCAAATCTGAACCCTGTTTTTCAGCCCGATCAGGTTGGTTTCACCAGTCCATTATCAGCAATGACCTGCTTGTACCAGAGCGCGCTATCTTTAGGAATGCGCCGCTGGGTCTGGTAGTCCACCCAGACAATGCCAAAGCGCTGCGCGTAGCCCCTGTTCCACTCGAAATTGTCAATGAGCGACCAGACAAAATAGCCCGCCAGGGGAACGCCGCACTCAATGGCACGGTGGGCAGCCATAAAATGCTCGCGCAGATAGCTCAAGCGCCGCTGATCCCGTATCCGTCCGTCGCCATCGGGACCATCCGAATAGCTTGCACCGTTCTCGGTAATATAAAGCTTTCCCGGCTGATACTCAAAATACAACCGGTTCAGCAACCGGTAGAGGCCATCGGGGTTGACCGGCAAGCCCATCTCGGTGCACTCCACATCGGGCTCCGGGGAGACCGGAGACTGATTTCCTCCCTCCTCTTGCAGCACTATAGCGGTATAATAGTTGACCCCCAGGAAATCGGTGGGGGCGGCGATGGCATCCAGGTCGCCTGGCTGGACAAAGGTCAAGCCCTCGGGAGGTAAATTGCCGGCGGCGATGTGATCGGCCACGAGGTCAGCGGGATAGTGGCGCCCATAAAGCGGATCCAGATACCAGCGGTTTGAGTGGCCGTCTAATTGACGGGCGATATGAAAGGTGGCAGCAGCAGATGAGGCAATCACAATGGGAATGAAGAAGAGGGTGATACCAACCTCTGCATCGGGGCTGTTGCGGCGCAGCACCGGCACTGCCCAACCGTGGGAGAGCAGCAGATGGTGAATGACCTTGAGTGAAGCTGCGGTATTTGTTAGCCCCGGTGCATGTTCGCCTTTTTGATATCCCATAACCGCAACCGAAAACGGCTCGTTGTGGGTAATCCAGTGGTTCACCCGGTCCCCCAGGTGGCGGCTCAGGACATCGGCATACTCCACGAAGGCTTCGGCAGTCGAACGTGCCGCCCATCCACCCCCCTCTTGCAGGCCCTGCGGCAGGTCCCAGTGATACAGGGTGGGAAAAGGCTGGATTCCTGCCTCCAGCAGCCCATCAACCAGGCGGCTGTAGAAATCAATCCCGGCCTGATTCACTTTCCCCCGTCCGGCGGGAAGTATGCGGGGCCAGGACACGGAGAAGCGATATGCCTCAAGGCCAAGTTCCTTCATCAGGGCGATGTCCTCGCGCCAGCGGTGGTAGTGGTCACAGGCCACATCGCCGGTGCTGCCATCTTCAATGGTGCCATGGGTGTGGGAGAAGCGATCCCAGATCGATTCGCCCTTACCATCATCGTTCCATGCACCCTCTATCTGGTACGCCGATGTGGCTGCCCCCCAGATAAAGCCATCGGGGAAGCTAAGAAACCCAGGTCGCATCAAATATCCTCCTATTTGCAACTGACAATAGCAGCTAGCACCGTTTTGACTGTTCTTTGGTATAGACGCCAGAATCGGCCTTCTGGGCATGGTTGGCGCATAGCGCTATCATACCTTCGGGATTATGATGCTGATACTCTCTCCAAGGCGGATCAAAGTGATGCCATGTCAAGAACGGGCTGCCGCAACCGGGGACGGGGCAACCATAATTCACTTCTTGCCGCAACGTCTTGCATACGCTCGCTGGTGGTTTTCTGTTCATTTTTTTTGTTGTATCAATATTGCCCAATAGCTTCCAAGACGAATCAAGCATTGGCCTGATCCAGCTGCTACTCTTGTTTTCCACTCTTTACACTATCGTATATTCCTTGGGCCTCTTCCGGGGTGGCATTTTCGTGAATGATGGCGCGCAGCGCACGGATCATTGCCACCGGATAGTCGTTCTGCCATACGTTCCTGCCCAGGTTCACCCCCACCGCCCCCCTCTGAATGCCGTCGTGGACAAAGTCGAACACCTCACGCTCCGTATCCACCTGGGGACCGCCAGCTATAACCACCGGAACGGGACAACCCGCGGTAATCTTCTCAAAGCCCTCACACCAGTAGGTTTTTACCACACGTGCGCCCAGCTCGGCGGCGATGCGACTGCACAGAGCAAGGTAGCGGGCGTCTCGCTTCTCCAGCTCTTTGCCCACAGCGGTAACCGCCATCACCGGAATGCCGTACTTCTCTCCCTCGTCGACCAGCTTGGACAGGTTCAGTAGCGATTCACGCTCATAGTCACTGCCGACAAAGATGGAGATGCCTACAGCAGCCACATTAAGCCGAATAGCCTCCTCCATGGAGGTCGTGATACCTTCATTGGCCAGGTCTTTTCCCACCATGCTGGTGCCTCCGGAAACCCTGAGGATGACCGGCTTAGCGCTATCGGGCTCTATCGATGAGCGCAATACACCCCTGGTAACAAAAACGGCGTCGCAGTAAGGGAGGAGTGGCTTTAGAGTATCGCTCGGTTTCTCCAATTTTCGGGTAGGCCCCTGGAAATACCCATGATCGATGGGCATAAAAAGACAGCGGCCGTCCGATTGGATAAGCTGCGCCATGCGGTTTTTCATTCCCCAATCCATGCTGAGAATCCCCCTTTTCAAGCGGTGTGCCCGTAGTTTAGTGATTCGATTGCGTTTAGTCAAGTCGCTTTTGATACCTTTTTACAACCCAGCATTCCTATTGCCAGCGGCAACACTGAAGATGAAAAAGATAAGTTAGCCAACGTATTGCGCGAAATATTATTCTCGTGGAAATTGTAAAAGCGTCAAAAAAGACACCTCACCATAAAAGCAAGGTGCCTTTTTAAAAACAGTGTTATATATCTACCGTCGGTCGCTGTCCCTAGTCCGAAGAGGGCAGCGGCCTGGGCTCCTGGATCTCCATTTCCTTATCGCAACAAATGACCGAACCGTCGCCAGCCTTTACACACAATACCTCTGTCTGGCATACCGAGCATTTAAACCGCTTACCCAGTTGATTTGCCACTGGCCATTCCTCCTTTTTCTACATACCTACTTCTTTAGGGTCATTGGCTGACCGCAGCAAGTTAGCTTGCCTTGGCCCGCCTTGGTAACAATGAATTCTGTGCCGCACTTCTCACAGAAGTATCTCTTGCCCACTTCGTTCGCCAATTTAACACCACCTTCCGATATCTATAAGTCCTCAATAATTATAGCCTGCCTCCAAAGCTAGGTCAACACCTCTTAATGGCGCAGCCCCAGCTTTAATCCCGGTCATAAGAGACACCTCTAATGAGGTGCCAATCGCTCAGTGGCCAGTAGACAAGCCATGCCCTGCCGGTAACGTTCTCCCGCGGCAGCATTCCCCACCCGCGGGAATCGGTGCTGTGGCTGCGGTTGTCCCCCATAACAAAGTAGCTGTTTTCAGGCACTTTAGTGCGGGGGTATATAGGATGGTTTACACCCTCTATATAGGGCTCCTCCAGCGGCTCGCCGTTAATATATACATAGTCCGTGGTGACCTGCACCCACTCGCCGGGCAAGGCTATTACCCGTTTTATGAGCCCCCTATGCTCCTGGGGATGCTCACATGTGATTACATCCCCCCGCTGTGGGTCTGCGAACCAGTAGGCCACCCTTACTTTCATCACGCCCTGGCCATCATAAATGGTAGGCTCCATGGAATGACCCTCCACCGTGAAGCTGCCCAGTGTGATAAAAATCGCCAGCAGGAAAAGCAGTGCCACCACAAGGCTGCCCAGAAACCTCAGCCGGCTGACTTTTCCGGCAAAGACCTGGCGAACAGAAATCTTCTTCATCACAATCAAACATGCCTCTTGCCAGCGGTAACACCGAGTTATGAAAATGTTGCGCGTCTACGCCGGCTTTTTCTGCCAGTACTATGGAAGCAGGAACCCGGAGACCGATCGGTCTGGATTCCCGCCTTCGCGGGAATGACATGGGCGTAGAGTTCATCCAAACATATCAGGGCTCTATTTTCTTAGTAGTGACAGACACTGTCGCTCCATCTTCGTGGCAATGACAATCCATAAAAGAATTTTACGCCATTATAAACCTTTTGACCTGAAGCAAGCGAGGTGATAGAATTTGGTAGCAATAAATAATTAGTTGGGAGAGGCAAATGTCAGGTCATTCCAAGTGGTCCCAGATCAAGCGCCAGAAGGGGATAACAGACTCCAGGCGAGGTCAGCTTTTTACCAAGCTGAGCAAGGAGATTGCGGCTGCGGTGCGCCAGGGTGGCGATAGCCCGGAGATGAACTTCCGCCTTCGCCTGGCCGTCCAGAAAGCCCGCGATAGCAATATGCCAACGGATAATATTGAGCGGGCCATCAAGCGAAGCTCGGGTGGAACCGAAGGGGCAAACTTCATTGAGGCCAACTATGAAGGCTATGGCCCTGGGGGCGTCGCCATCCTAATTGAGACGCTCAGCGATAATCGCAACCGCACCACAGCGGAGATACGCAACGTGTTCTCTAGATGGGGCGGTAGCATGGGGGAAAGCGGTTGTGTCACCTGGATTTTCCAGCCCAAAGGGGTGATTACGCTGACGGCGGGGGACGCAGAGGAAGAGGAGCTGACCTTATACATCATTGATTCTGGAGCGGAGGATATTAAGCACATCGACGGGTCACTGGAGGTGCACACCAAGCCCGAGGATCTGGAGGGGATCAGAAAGGCCCTTGAAGAGCGAGAACTGGATATAGTCTCCGCCGAGGTATTGATGGTGCCCACCAGTGTGGTGATGCTCGATGAAAAGGCGGCACTTCAGGCGCTTAGACTCCTGGACAGGCTTGAGGAGCTGGATGACGTTCAGCGGGTGTTCACCAACGCTGACTTCCCCGATGAGGCCCTGGAGAAGTATCGCAGTCAGGGATAGATTCGCCCGCAAACGACTTCTTGAGCAATTGCTTTGAAATTACAGGTCGGCTTTCTATAACAGAACCGTTAGAATGAGAATGCGAGTATTAGGCATCGATCCCGGCACCATAAGCCTGGGCTATGGTCTGGTAGATGAGGAAGCGGGGCAAATCACTCAGGTGGCCTGTGGTGCTTTGACCGCTCCCCCTAACACGCCACTGGCGGAGCGTCTTTATGCCTTATTCCTGGGGCTTCGCGACATCATCGCCCGCTATCAGCCAGAGGAGGCTGCCATAGAAGAGCCCTTCGTGGCCAAGAACGCGCGCTCCGCCCTGGCAGTGGGGCAGGCGATAGGGGTAGCAACGGTGGCGGTAACCGAGAAGGGGATCCCAACTCACCACTACACCCCCACCCAGGTAAAGCAGGCGGTAACCAGCTACGGGCACAGCGGGAAGGGGCAGGTGCAGGAGATGGTATGCATCCTGCTGGGGCTTTCCTCCCCCCCCGAGCCCTCCGACGCTGCCGATGCCCTGGCAGTGGCGATATGCCACATCCAGGAGAGACGCATCTCGAGGATACTGGCAGAGCAGGGAATATGATCGCTGGTCTTGAGGGAAAACTCCAGTCCCGGAGCACCAATGGGGCGATTATCAAGGTGGGCGGGGTGAGCCTTCAGGTTTATATGCCCTCCTCCACACTCAGCAAGCTCGGAGCCATCGGTGAGACGGTCAATCTCCATACCCATCTCTACCTCAGGGAGGACAATATAACCCTCTATGGCTTTGACACTGCGGAAGAGCTCGATCTCTTCCGCACCCTCATCGGCGTACGCGGGGTGGGACCCAAGGTGGCCCTGGCAATACTTTCGGCGATGGAACCCGGCCATCTGGCCCTCGCGATCGCCACCGGAAACGTCGATCTCCTATCCAGTGTGCCCGGGGTAGGCAACAAGATGGCCGGTCGCCTGGCGCTGGAGCTTAAGGGGAAGCTGGAGGGCATCATGGTAAGCGCTCCGGCTGAAGGAGATGCCGAGGTGGTTGCGGCGCTAACCAGCCTGGGCTACAGTGCTTCCGAAGCCGCCTCCGCCCTCGCGTCACTGCCCGATTCCGCAGAGCTCTCCGTCGAAGAGAAGATAAAGCGGGCATTGCAGTACTTCGCCTCTCGTTGATACAATGAATCGTAACCTGCTTGAGCTTTTGGCCTGCCCGGAGTGCGGGGAGGCAGAACTGGCGCTCCTCCCCGGGGATACGCTTGCTTGCTCCTCCTGTGCCTCCCGCTATCCCATCATTAACGGCATCCCTCACATGTTGCCAGCCCACCTCGCCGCAACACTCCGGCAAAAAAAAGACTACCTGGAGAGGCTGATGGCGGCGATGCTCCGGGGAGAGGACCTTAAAAACCGGGGCAGCCCGGAGCTCGACCGCTTCATGTGGGAGCACCACCTCTATAACTGGGGGAAAGCGGTAATCTACAGCGACTCCAGAGCGGCTGAGATATTCGTTCAATATGCGGAAAAGGGGGCCCGCAGGCTGTGCCGATTTCTCCAGGAAAGGGCTGGTGGGGTTCATGGCAAGCGCCTGCTCTATGTTGGTAGCGGGAACGACCGCCTGGTGTCGCTACCACTGGAGCAAGCGGGAGCCTTCATGGTTAACCTGGATGTGGTGAGCGATTCGCTGGAGGATCTCATGGCGGCCGGGGCAGAGAACTGCGTCTGTGGCGACATCCGCCGGCTCCCCTTCCGAGCCGAGGCCTTCGATGTGGTCTTCTCCAAGGGCTCCATTCATCACTCCCACCCTGTAGCCGAGCCACTCCGATCTATGGCCAGGGTGGTCAAGCGGGGGGGGCATATCATCGTTGCCGAGCCGAGCAAATACATGCTCTCCCGCCTGCCCAGATTTCTCCTGCCCGCTGGATTGGGGTACCCCACACCCTATGAGGATGCCATCTCAGCCGGCGAGGTGATGAGCATCCTCGCCAAAGAGGGTATTTCCCGATTTCAACTCGCAACCCTTACCCACGCCCCTCCGGGGACGCCGGCACCCCTCGCTCGCTTATGGGAGCGCTTTGGGAAGGCGATGCCCTGGCTATTTAAGCGTTTCGCCTTCGAGTTTATGGTGTATGGGCGGAGGGTCTAGTTTAAGGAGGACTCATATGAGAATCGCCTTCGTTTACATCGACCCCAGCTACCAGGTTATGGGGCCCTTCCATGTGGGGATCGCCTCTTTAATTGCCTCTCTGAGACAGGGGGGGCATGAATGCCAGTTCTTTCACCTCATGGGCGATGTGGCTGAGGAGGAATATATCGACTTCCTGGAAAAGAATCGCCCCGATGTGGTGGCCTTCTCTGTAATGACGAACGCGTTCCCCCATGTCGCCCCGCTGGCCTTGCTCACCAAGCGTCACTCCGATGCGCTGACCATTTGTGGCGGCGTCCATGCCACCCTGTGCCCCGATGAAGTGATCGCCGTTGAGGGCATCGATGTAGTCTGCCGCGGAGAGGGGGAAGAGCCACTTTTCGACCTGTGCCAGGGGCTGGAAGAGGGAAAGGATTTTTCGAACATTTCGAACATCCCTAATCTATGGGTTAAACAAGGCGAAGAGATTCATAAAAACCCGCTGCGGCCGCTCATTGCCGACTTAGATGCCTTACCCTTCCTCGATCGGGAGGTCTTCCCGTATAAGGATAGCTTTGACCTTCAGTTCATGAAGCGGGGCGTCTTCATGGCTTCCCGCGGCTGCCCCTATAACTGCGCCTACTGCTGCAATCATGCCATCAAGCAGTTATACGGTGGCGACATGTATATCAGGTTCCGCAGCGTTGAAAGCATTGTGGAAGAGGTGGAGATGGTGATCAGGAACTTCCCCCAGGTCGAGTACAACGTCTTCCACGACGACCTACTGCCGATGAAGAAAGAGTGGTTCGCCGATTTCGTCACGGAATATCGGAGAAGGATAAAGCTGCCCTTCGAGATGAACTGCCACCCCAACCTGATGGACCGGGAGATTGCCCAGATGGCGAAGTCGGCGGGGTGCTCGCTGATGCGCTTCGGGCTGGAGAGCGGCAACGACCATATCCGCCGCAAGGTTCTCGACCGCCCTGTGAGCACAGAGCGTATCATCAATGCCTTCGCCTGCTGCGATGAGGCGGGGATCCAGACCCTGAGCTACGATATGATCGGGCTGCCGTTTGAGACCAGGCCCCAGATTCTGGACACCATCAAGCTCAATGCCAGGGTGAGACCGAAGGTGATGCACGTCTCCATCTTCTACCCCTATCCGGGGACAAAAGCCTACGAGATATGTAAGCGGGAAGGCTTTGTGACCGATAAACACATCGATACCTATTATGAGGACAGCGTGCTTCAGCAGGAGAGCGTCTCGGCGGAGCAACTGAGGGCTTTGAGAAGGCGCTTCGAGTTTTTCGTTCGCCTGTATTCCTGGCGTTATCGGTTGCCCGGATTTCTGGGCAAAATCGCCGAGAAGATTATCGATATTGGCATTCTGGCAGCCACCAGCCGGCGGGTGCTCAGGGCATTGGGCGGGAGAGCGGGGCAAAAGGGGGAAAGCGATGGTGCCGGCACATGCTATACTTTAGGGGAGGGGGAGGTCAGGGTCTGGGGCGAGGAGTAAGGGGGTATTATGGATACGGTTGTCTATGTAATTTTCGCTATAGTTGTCCTGGCGCTGCTGGCAGTCATCGTGGTGCTGGCGCTCAGGCCGCGCAGGGTAGAGATTCCGGACATCGCCAGCATGGAGCAGAAGCTCCTTTTCGCCCTGGCCTCGCAGACCTCGGTTAAAGAGATACAGGATATTCTAAAAGATTTGCCCCGCGACGTGATGCAGTCGATCACCGGCAGCCTGAGCAAGCGTACCGGCAAGCTCCACGAACTGCTGGCCACGCTGGAGATGACTAAATATGACCGCTTGTTCTACCTGGAGTCTCCGATAGACTTCGTAGGAATCAAATACGACGAGGGGGTGGACTTCATCGAGGTGAAATCGGGCAAAGCACGCTACACCGACGATGAGAAGAAGCTGCGGGAATTGATAGAAACGGGGCGGGTATACTATGTACCTCTAAAGGTTGAGCGAATAAAGATTCCCGATGAGATAGACACAGAGGAGATGGAGACGGGGGAGTAAGGGGAGATAAAGACTGTGAGCTGTCTTGGCCTGATCACAGCGGTCGCAACAATATGGGGATACCTATCATCGCCGATTAGGTGGCTCTTTAGGCTGTACCGCCGTTTCCAAACAGAAAAGAGGATAGCGGTGGAAGATGTAGGCGTCTCGTTGGAAAACCTCAAGAAACTACTTGACGAGCAACTAGCTAAGGAGACAAACCCTGAGAAAAGACAAGCCCTTGAGGATAGATTAGAAGAACTGAATGCGGCGGAGAGAGGCTACTATATGGCGAGGCTAAAATCAGCCCTTGAGCGAAGCGACCTGCCTCCGTACGATGCCCTAGTGGCCAACGGTGAACGGGTGCTGGAGCCTGAGAATAAGGCGAAACTCACTGAAGCAGTTACCCACCTCGACCTCCTGCCACCCCCACCCACAGCGGATGATTTCATGGCTTCAGCCACTGCAAACTATGCCCTGGAGCGCTATGAGGCGGCTCTCGCAGACTTGAACCAGGCCCTTAACTTAAGACCTGATTACCATGAGGCCCTCAACAATCGGGGCATCATCTACCGTCACCTGGAGCGCTACGATGAGTCCCTGGCAGACTATAATCGCGCCCTGGCGCTAAGACCTGATGACCCGGACACTCTTAACAACAGGGGTGTAACCTACGGTAGCTTAAAGCGCTACGATGAGGCCCTGGCCGACTATAATCGCTCCCTAGCGCTAAGACCTGATCACCCGGACACTCTTAGCAACAGGGGTGTAGCCTACGATAGCTTAAAGCGCTACGATGAGGCCCTGGCAAACTATAATCGCTCCCTGGCGCTAAGACCTGATCACCCGGACACTCTTTACAACAGGGGTGTAACCTACGGTAGCTTAAAGCGCTACGATGATGCCCTGGCCGACTATAATCGCTGCCTGGCGCTAAGACCCGATCACCCGGACACTCTTAACAACAGGGGTGTTACCTACTATAGCTTAAAGCGCTACGATGAGGCCCTGGCCGACTATAATCGCTCCCTTCAGCTAAGACCTGATCACCCGGACACTCTGAACAACAGCGGTTTAACCTACGATAGCTTAAAGCGCTACGATGAGGCCCTAGCAGACTATAATCGCGCCCTGGCGCTAAGACCCGATCACCCGGACACTCTTAACAACAGGGGTGTTACCTACTATAGCTTAAAGCGCTACGATGAGGCCCTGGCAGACTTGAACCAGGCCCTCAACTTAAGACCTGATTACCATGAGGCCCTCAACAATCGGGGCATGATCTACCGTCACCTGGAGCGCTACGAGGAGGCCCTGGTAGACTATAATCGCGCCCTTCAGCTAAGACCTGATCACCCGGACACTCTTAACAATAGAGGAGCCACCTACTCAAAAATGGCGCGCTATGACGAGGCACTCTCCGATTTTAACCAAGCCCTCAAGATAAAACCTGATTACCCGGATGTCGTCTACAACAAGGCATGCTTCTTCTCACTAAAGCACAAACCAAAAGACGCCATTTCCTATTTAGAGAAAGCTATAGGGCTGGATGAGAAATGCCGGCAGGATGCTGCAACCGAGAGCGACTTCGACAATATTAGGGATAACCCCCACTTTAAGAAACTCATCGCTGGGGATTAACCATGCCATCCTTCAAGATCGTCTCTGACTTTCAGTCTACCGGAGACCAACCCCAGGCGGTGGACAGGCTGGTGGAGGAACTAGAGCGCGTCGGCATCGCCGAGGGGTTGGAGACGGGGGAATAAGGGGTTAGGAGTGAAGCGGATAACCGGTTTTTAGATAGGGCGATAAAACAATGGTTATAAAGGCGGCTCTCACACTATTGGGGATAATCGTGGTGGCGGTTGTAATCTTTAGCATTGGAATGTGTGCGTTTACGGATGAGGGTTCAGTATCCTACACGGACATCAAAAAGTCGATGGGGGTAGCGGTGCCCGCTTACGCGCTCCAGGCGCATTCGGCCAATCCGCCAACTACGGGCGAAACGGTTACTATAGACAAGGGAACGTTCGAGATTATCGACATCTGTAAAATAGTAGATACCGTCTCATTCGAGCCAGAAGTCCTGGAGGCACTGCTTCTATCCTGCGCCGATACCACCCATGACAACTGCGAGCCTGGACCCTGTAGCTGTAATACAAATGCCCACTACGTCTGGCTGGTAGACGATGAATTGAACGTTTATTCAACGTGTGTGGGCAATGACTGCGCTGACAATAATGAGGATGGCTATCAGGGCGTCTGGCCCTGAGCTCCTGAGCTATCAATAGAGTTGAAGATAAAGTAGGATGGGTGCAACCCATCGAATTGTGCTAAAGGTGGGTTATGCTGCGCTGCACCCACCCTACAGTCTAAAATAGTAAGATAGCCATGCCACCCTTCAGGATCGTATCTGATTTCAAGCCTACCGGGGACCAGCCGCAGGCGGTGGACCGGCTGGTCGAGGGGCTGGAGCGCGGCTATAAGCACCAGACGCTGCTGGGCGTGACCGGCAGCGGCGAGGAGATGGACACGGGGGAGTAGGGGGGTGAGGAAAAGACAAAGCCGGGAATACATAAGTTTGGGAGGGGCTAAATCCTTATGCGGCGCGAAATAGCTTTCTGGGTAGGCCTTGCACTATTAGTAGTGCTCTGCATTGGGCTGGCTCTAAGCGGTCGGTGGCTTCCCAGGCCGCCTTCAGCGTCTCAGCTACCTCAGGGCCATAACGCCGAGGACGTCCCTGACGCTTGACCGACCGCGGCAGGTTGCCTCGACGCAGCAAACGGACTGCTGCCTTACGGTGGTAGCCCGTGACCTGGGTGAACTCGTCTAGCATCCGTCCCTTCTCCTTCTTGCCAGCGCCAAGGTAGCGACCTCGCACTGCCTCGGTGTACTCCCGTATGCTGCCTCTTGTCATGCTCCCCTCCATGGGTAACAGTTTTTTTGAGGCAACAATACATCATTTAATAATAGGGTTAAAACACCTACCTACTTTCCTATAATGGGTCGGCTTCCTACGAAGGAGCTAGCTCATGCCAGGTAAACCGAAAGGCTTGTCCTGCAAAGAGGATGCCCTAGACCCTCAACAGGTAACCGAACTTCTGTTGGTTTGTTCTAGCCTCCGAGACAAATTTATCATCTACAGTCTGATATTTGCTGGGCTGCGGGTATCGGAACTCAAGCATTTACAGAGGGCTTGGTTTAACGCCGAAGAAGAAACCATCACCATTCCAAACCGACAGACTTGCGAGTGTAAGGAGTGTAAGAAGAAAAGGAACTGCAAATGGCAACCAAAAACAAAAAAGGGGGCTAGAACCATACTGATACACCCGAAGCTATTGCCAGTCATGCATGAGTTCTTAGCTGGCCATGAGGAAATAGGCTTAACTAGAACCAGGATATGGCAGATAGTTCAGAAGCTAGGCAGAGATGCAGGGATACCTCATGTTTACCCCCACGCTCTGAGGAGCACAGCAGCCACTATCATGGCCTATAAAGGAGTATCGGGACCCACGCTACAGTACGATTTCGGATGGGCTAGGTTGAGCAGTGCTGAGGAGTATGTCAAGTCAGACATGAAGCGCGCCCTGAATGAAACCAGGGAGATATATCAAAAGGAGAGTGTGTAGGATGTAACATTGTATATAGGAATGTTAAAACTGAACGTGATAAAGGGGAGTTTTGAATAGGGGGATTATATGACAGTAGAACAGTTAGTGAAACTCATCAACGAAGTATGCGGTCTGGTCGAAAAGTGGGCTAAAGCATGTATATATTACACGATGGCAACTCACAAACTAGCACTCATAGATTGGATGCCTGCGCTACAGCTATTAGCACCACCAGGATCAGGGAAAACCGAGCTCATGAAAGTTTTAGGGCGTATTTGTTATCGCCCACATTGGATTGCATGTTACGACAAAATGACCAGCGCAACGCTTAGAAACGAGTTAGAAAAGGCAAAGAAACGGACTGCTCTTATCGAGGAAGCCGACTTGTATCCGAATAGGACAGAGTTGGAGCGGTATCTAATTAATAGAGCAAGCACAGCTACATCTGCTCTCTCAATCACTCAGCAAAAGGCGACCTCTGCAGGGGCTATAAGATGGGTCACAAGCAAATTATACATACCGGGAGCTACTATCATACACGACAGGCACGGCCTTGACGATTTGGCATCCGAGCGGAGGGCTATTGTCGTAAATATCAGGAAACAGAAAAGGGGAACCTTTCTAAAGCCAGACGCGACGCAATTGAAAAACTTATCACTACCGGCCTTTGATTATGGCACCATCCCATCTGAATTTCATTCGCCAGAGACGACAGGTAGCGGGTTGGATACGTGGGAACCGTTGATAAGGATTGCCAGCTATTTAAAAGACGATTCATGGCTTCAATGGGTATGGAATGAGGTTGCTGACTTCAATGAACGCCTTGCCGATGGGAATCAGTACGAGCTAGAAATGACGGTTTTTAAGGCTGTCATTGGAGCCTTCAATAAGAACACAGGAATGCTGATGGTAAAAGACCCACTGCCTCTGAAAGATGTTACCGAAATTGTCAAAGAAGAATTCCCTTGGGTCAAGGGGAAAACTGTAGGTACAACACTGCGGAAACTCGGTTTTCATAAGGATGATTTTAGGACTATAGGTGGCAATACAAAACTAATCACGACGGCTGAACAGTTGAAGGAGATAGCTAAGGAGATTGGCTATCAGGATGACCAATTATGAGAATATTAGAAAATGCCGAAAAAATATGTATATATACAGATATATATAGTTTTATTCTCATATTCTCATGCAAAGGAGTGAACAGTGAAACGAATAGTATGGGGCTGCGAAGTTTGCCACAAGGAAGCAGAAGGAGCTAGCCCCCCGCCTGGATGGATCGAGACTTCATTTTGGGATAGAAAAGCTGAAAAATACCGGCGACAGGCTTTCTGTTCGAACGAATGCGCAATCCAGTGGCTCTCCAACAACCAGGAAAGACTGAGGTCGAGAGGATAACCAGAGCCAAGAATTCGAAGAAGGCATTAGTATGAGACTGCTGATTATTAGCCCTGAAAAGTTCGCTGCCGAGTTCAATCAGGTAGTGCCCGGCGCATATCGGAGCATAACGGTTCAAGATATCCGAGACCTGACTGAGTGTGGCCTGATTGGCAAATATGGTTATTATGGGCGTGCAGATTTGGAAACTGTCAGGGCTGTCCTTCAGTATGAGCAACTGAGGCAGAATCGCCAGAAAAAAGACGAAATCAGGGACAGTAACGGTGCCATTCACTGCCGTCGGTGCGGAACACTATTAACCGCTAAACCTAATGGCAAGAGGGGAAGACCAAGCGAGTACTGCACTGATTGTGAACCTTTTCGAGGAAGAGAGCGGAACAGGAAATGGCAAAGAAAAATGCTAGCATTGCGGTGAGTAATGCGGATTTTCAGACCACTTAATGACACTAATTCTAAGCCTCCTTCTTAGTCTGCTTTGAGAATCTCGCTACCCACTTACGACTGAGCTCCCATCCGTGATTCTCAAGCCCTTCGTATTCCCAACCCTCATGCTCAGCCTTGGCAATTACTTTAGCCAAATCCTTTTCGTTAACATGGCCTGACCACCACCTTTTCTTCACCGGGACATGTTTGACCTTCTTTGGCACAATTCACCCCCTTATCGGTGAGATCTTGAAGCTTAACAGCATCGGTTGTACTTTAAACACATTCGTCGCTAACTGTCAAGAAAACGTGATATTAGGAGCGAGAACAGCTATCAAGCTCTAGGACGCGGCGCTGGCATGATGCGGCATGTAGGACAAGTAGGAAAGCCTAGAGATTGTGCAGAGGTATACCAGGTCGGTTACCTTTGAGGATAGCCTGAAGTTTTATAAGCCACCGTTGGAGTGAAAGAGTGCTATAACATCATTTGCAATCTTGTAGTATTTCATCCTTATATGTAAACACAAAACTCCTCACGCTTTGAAGTTCAGGGTCTTGAATATCGCCAATTTTTTTCTGTAGTCTTTTGTCTTGCAGCATGTCCTCAATGCTTACTACAACTTCAGGAGTCGCCTCTGTTAGCCACCACTTTATATAGTCCAAAATATTATGTAGATACCAAGCTCTTACGAACTCTTGACCTTTTTGTCGTAGGAATTTAAGCTGGATTGCTCTGATATTCTTATCAGTTCTACTAGAGTCATGTCTTGTGAAATCAGCCGCAGTCATGCTAGTGGGTCTACCTTTACTATAAATCCTAGCGTCCGACTCCATCTCACAAAAATTTATATACTCCTGACATTTCTTAGGAAAATCTATGAGATTATTAATGAAACTGGAGATTTCACTCGGTATTCCCATTCGTTCAGCCCATTTATCATGGATTTTCCATTCAGGCATTTTAATCTCCTATTCCTTAGCGCTTATTGATAGCCAAGTTTGTTTATTGCGACGATACTCTGATAGGACTTGCTAGTCAATAAAATGTTAATAACAGAGGGGCCACACATTCTCGGATAGCCCCCTGTAATCCGCCGCGCTAGTCTTAGATTGCCTTACAATGGACTCCTATCAGCCAATTTCTAAGCCGACTACTATAAGTGTGCTAGATTGGTTCAGTTGATGCTGTTCCTTCTGGGTTCACTTTACCCTTCCCTACCCACGCCTTTCTATAAAGATTAAAACTCAGGAATCCGTGGAACACTTGTATTTGAGGTATCCCAATATCAGCCTCAAATTCTTTTTTATTGGGACTTATTCTATTGGTGCGATGCCCCCCGTACCCCCCCATTCCCCTTTCAAATAAATCCTTAATATTAGCTGTAACCCCCTCAATATCCACATCCAGTGCATCAGCCTTTTCATCCCATCGAAACCAAAACCCTGGCAGTGACTTCTTACGAGGCTCTAACTTTGCGACAACCAGCAATCCAGTAGGTGTTATCTCATTTTCTTGACATGGCTCTAGGTTATAGTTTTCATCGCAAAGATAATCAATCTGTATATTTAATCCGAAGCACCTAAAAGCTATTCGTTCATAACCTTCACCTTCTTGTCTTGAACCTTTCCAACCACCCATGTGGCTTCCTCCTTGCACTCTTAAAATGCGCCTAGATGGACCTACTTCTTTTTTGTTGCAATTATCACATAGTTCCGTATCAATATCTTTCCATTTGCCACACTTAGGACACTTATCAAGCTCAATCTGTATTTCGGCATTACGCTACGGGTTAAGCTTTATGCCATTTGTACTAGTCTTTTGCGGTGTCTATCTAGTAAAGCAGATGGAAATTCAACGGCGTCGCGTATAAGGACTGAACGCTAGGACGGAATCATAAACGATCATTTGCCAGGCTAGCAATGAATTCCTTGAGGCGACTTGATAAAACGAGTTGTCGTTCTATCTCAGCCTCCAATTCATGCAAGCCTCGTATGTTACCGAGGGCCTCCTTTACATCTGGGTCGTCCAGATCCCCGGGTGAGGATTCAACTATCAACTTGTGGCATGTAGCCAGTATTAGAGTGGTGATGTCCTGGAAGATCTCGATGCACTTTCTGTACTCTTTCTCGTTAAAAGATACACATGAGGGACAGGATGCGCAGTCGGGTCTGCTAATGTCTGTTGCCTTGAAATTAGGGTGTAAGAAATTGTTTAATTTTCTGATCTTTTTCTGTAGATCCGCTTTGTATGTTGGATCTATTACTTTTTTGGCAAGTAGCCATGCCAATAGGAAATCCTGATCAAGGTACTCCTTCTTTCTCTTATCGTCGCTGATAAAGGCTTCGTTTCTATCTTCCTCCGGCACAACGTATCTGTCCTGTTTCGTAAATTTATTGTACTCCTCTTTTACCGTCTGTCGGGCTTTCTCATCGTCACCGGACTGTAGCAGTTTCGCGTCCCAATATAGCCCGGTCAGGAAGTTCTCTATCACCGGCCTAAAGATTTGCATTGCATTTCTATAGTGGCCAGTAAATACTAGGAGTAAAACCGCCTTCAGGTCTCTTATACACTGATTATACATTTCAAATGATAATTCATCCGAAATCTTTACTAACAACTTACAGAGACATTGAATCAGTACACCGAATTCGCATGGAAGATGAACCTTATTCTTGACTGTTGATTCGTAAAGGTAGAGCTCGCCACTCTCGTTGCTATCGACTTCGCGATAGAGATTCGTACATGGCACAACGCCACACTTCAGGCAATTGTGTCTGTTGCCACTTCTCTTTAGGATTCGCAGCCAGCTTCCCATATCACGATACCTGTGTCTACTCAATCTGAATATATAGAGGAATGCCTAATGACTGAACTTGACCTGCCTCCGATCATTATAACATTGTGGAGACTTAGTCAAACGGGAATCATTAGAGATGGTGCAGTGCTATACTCGCTCAGTCAGCTTTGAGGATAGCTTGAAGTTTTATAAGCCGCTGTTCGATATAATTTAGATACAGGTAGGCTATTGACATTACTATAGTAATCACATATGCTCCCCCACAGAAAGGCGGTGGATTAATGCAAGCATATTGTATGAAGTGCCGAAAAAAGGTGGATATCAAGGACCCGAAGTCAATCACGATGAAGAATGGCCGACCGGCCACTCAGGGCGTGTGCCCGAAATGCAACACCAAAGTATTTAGAATAGGGAAGAGTTAAAGCTGGTATTTGAGTATCTATAGTATGTAAGAAGTATGTAAGAGGCTGCGGCTGCCCGCTTTGATGATATGGTGAATCCAAGCCGTGAAAGGGGCGTTTGATAGTGCCCGCAAGTTGGCTTATAGTGCGAGTAGCCACCGTTATGTTACCAGAGAAAGAAAAACCGAAAAAGGGAAGACAATGAGCATCAGTAAGATAAGGGGATGCCTCTACAAGACAGCCCAGCTCCTGGGTGATGACTTTTGTAAGGGGGTCATATGGGATTCTTAGATGCTTATGATAATAGAAAAAGAACATTAGGAATTCGGGACAAGCAGATTCTATATAGGAATGCCAATGGAATCTGCGACAACCCTAAATGTGGTAGAAAGATTGATTTTGATGAGATGGAGGTAGGGCATAAGACGGCATTTTCAAAAGGAGGAAATATCACTCTCAAAACCGCGAAATGTCTCTGCCATCGATGTAACAAACTCCAGGGTACTGACAGTTGGGATACTTTCTTAAAGAAACAGCGAGTTATCGTTACAAACCCTAAAGCAGAAATGAAGGCCTCTTTGGCCAAATTAAAACTTGGCGAACTGAAACAACTTGCTAAGAAGCATGATGTCTCGGTCAAGGGAAAGATTGTTGAGTATTGGTTTCACGACGAGCACAAAGCTCCAACTAAGGCAGAGTATATTAACAAACTTTCAATTATTGTTACTGAAAAAGAGATAAAAACACTTTTAAAGGATAAACGGGAAACCTGACTTTCGGCACCCCTAAATAGGCTTCGCTTTGACTTCGTATCCTAGAGCGTCTCTTATTGTAAAGTAACGCTTTCATGATAGCTCCACGCTCACGGGGAAGCTACCAAACGCATCAGTAAGGCAAAAGAGCATCTGTGGACTCTCTTATTGTGAGCCAATGACGGGTGTGTAGTTCAAAATGCCATAAGATATGTCGCAGCCCATTGCGTTTGTTCAGCCTTTCTCATTTCCTGCTTCCTGCCCTTTTTGGATGCGATGATAATCCTGCGGGGGATAGCCTGTAAATAATTGCTACTGTGTGCTAAATAACAGAATGGGCCACTATGAAGACACCATAGAGCCACTGAATTCAGCAGCCAGGTGGGTAGCTCATTCTGGATACCTCGTGCAACTCTGAATCATACAGCGCCGCACAATCTGGGCTGGTATTATTCCAAATGGCCGTTCCATAACCAAAACTGAAACCTCCCCATTCTGGATGATACTCATTAGTGTAAACTCGGATAGTTTCACCAGGCCCCAGAATATAGTGAGGGAATGTAAAAGAGGGATAACCTTCATCGATGTCTTTCAATACCCACCCAAGAAGGTCTTGAGAGGCATCACCTAGGTTTTTTATCTCCACATATTCATCAGATTCTGTCTGGTAAACAACCCCGTCATAGAAGATACAAGTTATTTGAACACCAGACGTTGGAGTTGGAGTCGGCGTAGTAGAAGGTGTAGGGGTAGGTGTAATAGTTGGGGTTGGGGTTAGTGTAGGAGCGCATTCCGATACTTCATATTCAGTTCCGTCAGTTATTATGGTAATAGTGCCACACACATCTGTTCCATAAATCTCAGCACCTATCGCCTCCAAGGCCATAATAGTCTCCGAATGCGGATGCCCGTATGGATTACCTACGCCAGCCATGTATATAGCGACTTCAGGCTGGACAACATCGAGGAACGCTTGAGAGGAGGAACTATTAGACCCGTGATGTCCTACCTTGAGAATGTCAATATCGACGAGTATGCCTGCTGCTATCATGCTGGCCTCGGCTTCTTCCTCAGCATCCCCGGTAAATAAGAAGTCTATGTCGCCATAGCTCAGCATAAGGACTATGGAGTTGTTATTTATATCGTCAACCAAAGGCTCTACTGGGTGAAGCACATTAAAAATCAAGCTATCCACTGTAATAGTGTCTCCCCTCCTCGCTTCGTTGACACTAGCACCCTCAGCGTTGACCTTGGTCATAAAATCACTGTAGGTATTGGAGGTCGAGGTATCGCCATTAAGCCAGATTTCTTCGACATCGAAATCTTCCAGGACTCTAATAAGCCCACCAATGTGGTCAGCATGGGGGTGAGTAGCTATCATCACTTCAAGGCTACCATTCACGTAGTCCTCAAGATATGCTGTGACACCAGGTGATCTGCCACCCCCATCGATGAGCACCTCGGTATCGCCTAAGTCAATCAGGATGGCGTCGCCTTGGCCTACATCGATGAAGTGAACTGTCAGCGGAGTAGGTGTAGGTGTGGGTGTAGGCGTGGGTGTAGGTGTGGGAAACTCGATAATAGTCCCAACAAGGTATTGCGCTACCAGCTGTAGGTCCGCCGAATCAACTGTGCCACTGTCGTTGACATCAGCAGCGAGGAAATCATTGCCAGTCAGCGTTATTGTTCCAACTATATGCTGGGCTATTAGCTGAAAGTCTGCCGAGTCGATGATTCCGTTGCCACTGCCCAGCGGGTGAACGTCACCTTCCAGTCTTGGTGTTGATATAGGCATTGGCATTGCAGTAGTCGTAGGGGTAGGTGTTGGGGTAGGTTCTTCGTCAAACCCACCTGTAGCACCAATTGCAGCAACCCCAGCGACAGCAATTATTGAGATAGCTATTATCACAACAAGCGCAATTTTCATTGTCTATCACCTACTACTGCGGGTGTGATAATACTCTTGGGGCTAAGGGCTGTCGCACTGGGGAACTTCTGGAAATATTTGCATATTAGCCTTACTCTTCCGTACTACTAGCGTAACCTGACAGCAGGAATGACTAATCCTTTCTTATGACCCTGGCATTTGGGTAGGTGTTTTCTAATCCCTTTTTCCATTCGTAGTAGCGTTTTTCTGAAACATCAAGTTCAAACAGAACAATTATTGGTCCGTCAAAGTGTTGTCCATAACGTATGCATTTATCTGCTATAGTTACTAAATCACTTGTTCTAGTTGGCCCCTTGACTTCAATCGCAATATTGTCAACAATAATATCTGGTCGTGATGAACCCCTTTGTATTTCTATTTTAGTAGAAGGAAATTGAGCTATTAACCAACCATGCAAATCAGTTTGATAGGGAAACTCATCTCTATACTTTCTTGCTGGTGGGAATCGCTCAATAGCACCCGTTATTCTATTGATTAGTTCCTCTGCTTTAGCCTCGTCGTGTGTTCCCCACCGTTCACGTCCAAATCTATCAACGAATTTGACTAGACCCTTTTTCATTTGTTCCTGTTCATAAGCTCTCTTTTTTGCTAATAATACTTCATTCCTCTTTGCTCTATAAATACGATAAAAAACAAATACAGTTACTAATACAACGATTATGACTCCAGAGACAACAGATACTGTTACAATGTTTAGCTTTACCCACTCAATGAATGGTTGTAGTATAAATATCCATGCAAGAATACAGACAAAGATAACCCAAAATAGAATTTTCGCCCAACGTGGGAAACCTTCATCATCAAAATCGCTATTATCCATGAATTGCGGCGACCTCCTTATCTCGCCAGCTATATTAACTACCGGCAAACTTCAGGGTTAAAAGCGGTCATCTGCTTATTTCAGGTTAATGCACTTGTCTTGCTACTGTTATCGATATTCTGGAGGTGGTTCTGCCCAGCCAGTGCCTTTACATCTCTTACAACGTCTTACATCCGGGACAAATTCCCCTACATCTTTTTTGCCAGCTCCACCACAATCAGGACATTTTCTATAATTACTAGGAACACGGACTATACCGTGTCTTTTGCATATGGGGCAAGTTGCCTCTGACTCTACGAAATCTCCCTCGTATATTATCCCTGTACCGCCGCAATATCCACAAGGCCTATCTACAATCCTAGCACCCACTTAACACCTCCTCTTTTAAATAAGGAATCGCCTTACCGTAATGATTGTTATGACGGAATAGACTATATGCTGATATATCGCTTCGGCCTAGCCTGTGCTGCGCTCCAGTTTCATCTGCTTGTATCCAGCCTTGCAATCAGGGTGACGATTGCAGCCGTTTCCTGAATAGAATCCATCACGACGGGTTTCAATCTTCGTATAGCCTATCTTTACCCTTACCTTCTCTTCTTCAATAGTCACTTTCACTGTTGCCCCTCCCACTGTGCAGCATGTAAGGCCAGTGCCTTAATCTCCCCAAATAGCCTCCGTGGCTTCTACTAACGAAGCAATTGGGTCAACCACTAGCTCCCTCACAACAGTCCTCAAAAGGCTGTTTTTCGATATGAAGTCAGCCACAGGCGGGCTTGCCTGGTAGTACAACTCCACAAGTTGAGAGCCTAATGTGCTTTCAAGCAGCACTTCATCCCTGAACGCTCGGAGAGTGTCGATTTCCTTGGCTGTCGATGTGCCGTAGGCTGCGGTGGCTATGAAGCAGCCGCCTTCTTCTTCGAGAGGACTGCCGGGACCTCCCTGGTCTATGATCATGCTATCGGCAACCCACCAGTCATCCCCTAAACCGCCGTCGGTTAGGGTGATTGTGATTACGTTGTCCCCATCATCGCTGCCCATGACTATCTCATACCAGTGCGGCGTATGGTTGCCGGGGGTTGGACCGTACTTCCAGTACTGGGTCCCCACGGGGACAGGGTCGGGAAGCGTGATGGTAATATCTACCGACTGGCCTAGTGTCAGCCCCGTCACATTGAAGGAGAAGAACCCATGGGGGAAGACAATATCTGGCATAGTATCAGCCGCTTCAGGAGGTAGGTCATCTTCAGCTATGGCTGCTAGGTCTTCGATTGTGCCTGAACTAGACGAGAAGTAGGCGGTGCCTGTGCCAGTGGCTGTATCTACTGAAGTGCTAGGCGTAGGCGTTAGTGTTGGGGTGGGTGTGGGGCCGCCAGTCTGGACATACTTGATAGTAGCGTAGTCAGCAGAGTAGTAACCGCCAGTACCGACGCCATCGCTCCAGCCGGTGACGTAGACATTTCCTGAATCATCCACGGCTATGTCATAAGCCTCGTCACCATCGCTTGCGGAGCCGTCGTAACGTGCAACCCACAGCTGGTTGCCATCGCTATCGTACTTTACAGTGACGTAGTCGTCGGAGTTGGGGTAGCAAAAGCTCAAGCCGGTGACGTAGACATTTCCTGAGTCATCAACGGCTAGCGCTGTAGCCACGTCTTGACAGTATCCCGGGCCTTCGTAGCGTGCCTCCCAGAGCTCGTTACCCTCGCTATCGTACTTCACAGTTGCGTAGTCGTCGGAGCTGATGTCGCTATAGCTGAAGCCAGTGACGTAGACATTTCCTGAGCCGTCCAAGGCCAACGCATAAGGGTAGTTAAACACGCTTCCCGAGCCATTGTAGCGTGCAACCCACAGCTCGTTACCCGCGCTATCGTACTTCAAGGTTGCGTAGTCGTCGGAGCTGACGCTATTGCTCGAGCCAGTGACGTAGATATTTCCTGAGCCATCGACGGCTACATCCCGAGCTTCGTCGTTACTGTTTCCCGGGCCGTCGTAGCGTGCAACCCACAGCTCGTTACCCTCGCTATCGTACTTCACAGTAGCGTAGTCGCCGGAGCTGATGTCGCTATTGCTCGAGCCGGTGACGTAGACATTTCCTGAATCATCCACGGCTATGTCCCAAGCCTCGTCGTTATCGTTTCCCGGGCCGTCGTAGCGTGCAACCCACAGCTCGTTACCCTCGCTATCGTACTTCACAGTTGCGTAATCCTGGGACATGTCGTCACCGTAGCTGTAGCCGGTGACGTACACATTTCCTGAGCTGTCCACGGCTATGTCCTGAGGTTCCTCATCGTAGCTTGCTGGGCCGTCGTAGCGTGCAACCCACAGCTCGTTACCCTCGCTATCGTACTTCACCGTGACGTAGTCTTCGCAGGTGTCATCGCCATAGCTGAAGCCAGTGACGTAGACATTTCCTGAGTCATCAACGGCCAGCGCTGTAGCCATGTCATTATCGCTTGCCGGGCCGTCGTAGCGTGCAACCCAGGCCTCTACAGCCGTTTCATCGGCATTGGCAGCGGAGGCAGGTATTATCATAGTCAATAAAGTCACTAGAACGACCGCTAGGGCCAAACCATAAAGAGAAGTATATACATGCTTCCTAATCATCACTTCCTCCTTTAGCTTATTTTGTCTTAGGTACTACTCTGATCAAGAGCTGTCCGAGAAGAATGCGACAAGTTTTAAGCAGAATATAAAGTGAAGTTTAAATAAAAAAACCTTCAGCGATAGGCTTATACGCCCCGCTTAAAGGTTTGTTTTGGGCAAAACCATAGATTCACCATACTTCCTTATCCGATATTCTTTTGTATGTGAATCCTCAGTTTTACCCGTCTGTGGCGATTTATAAAGAAGCGCCTATGGTTAAACGCTCATAGTAACGGTAACACAAGATGCGCCATTTGTCTGTCGGGAAAGTATGTATTTTTTGTGGGGAAAGTATGTATTTATTGTTGTGGGGAAAATCCTTACAAAAATGGGGATTATTGTAGGGAGGCTTCTCATGAGGCCTGTTTCGCTATCTGGGCATGCCTTCCAAGTTTAAGAAGGCCTTGATATTCACCTGTGACAAAGCGCTAACAGAAAATAAGGGCGTGTAAAATGTATTTGAAGCTTGAAGAAAGGAGGTCAAGACATGCCAACATTGAAACATTTGGTGGAAGATGTCGAGAAGCTCGGAGCTAACCCCGAAGACATCCATATTCCTGGTGTGGTCTTCGATGATTTAGTCGAGCAGGCTGACGAACAAGAGGAGTAACCTCGATCCCTTCAATGTTGAGCCTTGCTAGCGGGCTCAGCTTAAGGGATAAAGAACTCTTTTTAGTGTTTTCACCCTTTCATACGCAATTACGATTCATTATTCGTTGAAAAACTCATTGGTTATTACATTTATGGCGTTGGAAACCACGAATTTTACATTGAAATGTTGTTATTAAACTCAATATTTATAGGAAAAGTTACTAGGAATATTAAATGTGGATACCAAAGAAATACAAAAAGAAACTGGAAAAACGATATTCTAAGACAGAAATTGGCAGAAAACAGCTGAACTTTGCCTGTGATGTCGTCTTGATCGACCGGTTTAAATTTCTGGCTGAATATCTAGAAACTCCTCTCTACACTCTTGCCGAACATGCCTTAGAGTTGGGCTTAGGTGAACTTGCAATAACCTTGCAAGACAAGGCGTTAACTGAATTTCTACAAAGGCATCTGTTGAAAGAACATCTGTTAGTGGGACAGTTAAGCCCGGTAGATAAGCATGTATCAGATAGAGTCAGGAGAATTAATAATGCACTAAAATTCCTGAAATTTGTTGAGGTGAAAGCGGGTAATCCTGAAGCTGTTGAAAAAATCATTGACCGGATTATAAAAGAAGGATAGAGAAGTCATGGCTATCTCAGAAGCAGAGGCAGCCCATTAATCCCCTAGCAGATAATCTACTCCAATGCACCTATCCTCATCGACACACCAAAGCGTTTGAGAGAAAAACACTTGACTTTGTATGGCTTTTATGTTATTATAATCTTGTGAAGTTTATTATTACATAGTGCTCACAATTAGCCTCTTGCTATGTGCTTCACATATAGTATAATATAATGGTGGAGATAGATATTATGACACCTACTCAAAAGTTCAAAAGGAAGAAGAATATACTACAGAATATGCTGTCAGTCAAGCGTATAAGTAAGAAGTACGGCTTTCACCCGAATACGGTGCGGTCATGGGTTACTCGTGATGGTTTGAAGGCTGTTAGACATGGTCCTGGGAGGAAGATTTTTATTAAGCAAGATGATGTAGAAGCGTTTATCAAGCGGTGGTATGAGATAGATGAAGGGGAATGATTTCTATATTATCCACAAAATTTTCAATAAAATTTGAGAAGGGGGTAGAGAAAAATGAAAACAGTAATATACGCACGGGTCAGCTCCCAAGAGCAGGCAGACAACAAATTCAGTATTGAAACACAAATAGAAGATTGTCAAAATCACGCCCGCCGTCAGGAGGACGTTGTCGTAAAAACCTACGTTGATATTCAGTCGGGGCGTGATGCTCAAAAGGGCAGGCTACAATTTGAGCAGATGTTAAAGGATGCCAAGGCAGGGTTGTTTGAAAAAATCATTGTTTGGCGACCTGACCGATTGTTCCGAGGCTTGACCCCAGCGGCAAAATTAGCCAAAGTTTTAGATGAAACTGATGTCGATATCGAAGGCGTGCTTCAGCCTCTAACTAGACGGACGGTTGGTTTGTGGGCATGGGTAGCTGAGCAGGACGTCGAGAGCATGACGGATCGACTCGTCAGTGGTAAACGAGCTAACGCTAGGGAAATCGGTAAATGGGGTGGTGGTTTTGTAAAGTATGGGTATCGCTACAATTGTGATAAGACGTCACCGGACTATACTGGCAAATTGGAGATAGATGAGGCTGAGGCTGGCGTTGTTCTGGGTCTTTTCCAGTGGGTGGATGAAGGAAAAACGGCTTCAAGCTGGTGTAGATGGGCAAACGAGCAAGCCATACCTACTAAGCGAAGGAGTCAGGGCTGGACACCACAAGAGGTCTCAGAAATGCTGAGGAATAGATGTTACACAGGTAGCGGAGCTTATGGGAAATTGACACGGAGAGGCAATAGGCTTGTGCCTGCTAACAATCCCGTATCTTTGAGCTATCCCCGAATTATTGACGATGACCTGTTTGAACGTGTGCAACAAAGGCTTTTAGAAAACAAACGAGGAAACCGGGGCTCAACCAGGTCAGACAGGACATATATCCTTCAGCACATGGGCCAATGTGGAGTATGTGGCGGGCGGCTATGTTGCACAACCAACGGTATGGGTTATCGGTATATGTATTGTCTCAATCAGAGGCGCTTTCCTCATATTTATCGGTGCTATAAACCTCAAAACTGGCAGTTGGACTTGATTGAAGATTACATCTGGGACGAGGTTAACGGCGTGTTGTCGGGCTATGTTAATGGGAGTTATGAGGCGCTTATTGAGCGACTTGATAATGGGCGGGATGATAGGCAGAAAGCCATAAGTAAAATTAGTGTTGAGCTAGAACACTTCCCAGTGGAAAAGCAACGAATCCTGACCATTCTGCGGAAGGGATATATCAACGAGGCAGAAGCCGAAATCCAGCTTACTGTGATAAACTCCGAAGAAGCACACCTGCAACAAGAGCTTGCTCAGGCTGAGCACCTTCAAGCCAACTCAGTTGAGGTGTGGCAAGCCTTCAAGGCTCAGCTACACGAGCTTGACCGGTTCCGCTTCTTCGGCTTCCATCATATATCCGCCGACCAGAAAAAGCAGCTACTTCTTACCTTACTCCAAGGCTTTGTATTGTTTAAGGACGGCAAACTGGAAATCAGGTTCAAGTTGCCAGTCAAAGAACAAGTAGCCGATACTATTTTAACCCTATCAAGCAATGATACCATCTTCGGTAACAATAATTATGAGGCAATTCGGACTATTGACATTTCCATAGCAAATGTTCCATAATCCACGCGCACATATGGGAAAGGAGGTGAACTGATTCAAGCATATTGCATGAAGTGCCGGAAAAAGGTGCATATTTCAGGTAAAGATGACTCTGGTGGTACTAAGCTAGCCACCGGCTGTTGTACTTGGCTGAGTTCCTGCTATTTCCGTATAATGAAAGGAGGGTGATATGCTCTGGAATTTATTAGTATTTATCGTTGTTATTCTCTTGATTTTGTGGGTGCTGGGTTTTGTCTTCTCCTTTGGGGGTGGGCTGATCCATATATTAATTGTTGTCGCAATTGTTCTCGCAATTATCTGGCTGGCACAGCGAGTGAGAGTGAGAAAGTAAAAGCATTAGAGTTGAAGCAAAACCAATACAATAATAAAAGCGGAAAGGAGATATGCTATGGAAATTACTGGTCTTGTTGCGGGAATAATCGCTATCGTTGCTGGGGTACTGATATTGATAAAACCGAAGCTTCTTAATTGGGTTGTCGCTATTTACCTCATTGTTGTTGGAGCAATTGCTGTCATAGACGCATTGTAGACACTACGTAAAACATTTTTCTTACTGATGACAGCACATAGATAACAAGTAGTATCAGGGCAATTATCACTGTAAATATCGACAGATCTACATGCTGGCGCTTATATCGCACTGTTGTCGCATGATAACATAACCTACCTTATTTCTCTATAAAAATTGCTCCCCAAAATCGTCAACCATAACCGAGCAGAACCCTCAGCAAGTAGCAGTTGCCTTTATAACCGGCCGTGGCTAAAATAGTAAGGTGAGGCCTTTGAGTCATGCCGGAGCAAGCACAAAAAATGCCCTCGTTCAAGATCGTTTCCGATTTTCGGCCTACCGGGGACCAGCCCCAGGCGGTGGACAGGCTGGTGGAGGGGCTGGAGCGCGGCTATAAGCACCAGACGCTGCTGGGCGTGACCGGCAGCGGCAAGACCTTCACCATGGCCAACGTCATCGAGCGGGTTCAAAGGCCCACCCTGGTGATGTCCCACAACAAGACCCTCGCCGCCCAGCTCGCCACGGAGTTCAAGGAGTACCTTCCCGATAACGCCGTGGAGTACTTCGTCAGCTACTATGACTACTACCAGCCCGAGGCCTATATCCCCAGAACCGATACCTATATCGAGAAGGAGAGCGATATTAATGAGGAGATCGATAAGATGCGCCACTCATCCACCAGGGCGCTCTTCACCCGAAGGGATGTTGTCATCGTGGCCTCGGTATCCTGTATCTACGGCCTGGGCTCCCCCGAAGAGTACCACGGCTTCGTGTTGAGCCTCACCAGAGGCGAAAAGAGGAATCGAGACCGCATCGCCCGCCAACTGGTTAACATGCAGTACCAAAGAAACGATATAGACTTCACCCGCGGCCGCTTCCGCATCCGCGGCGACACGCTGGAAATTCAGCCAGCATACGAGGAGCTGGCGGTCAGGGTGCAGTTCTTCGGGGATGAGCTCGAGCGCATCGTGGAGGTCGACCCGCTGACCGGCGAGCTGCTGGCGGAGCGTGACTTCGTAGAAATCTACCCGGCGAAGCACTTCGTAACCTCCCCCGACAAGATGATGGCGGCCATCGAGGACATAAAGGCGGAGCTGGAGCAGAGACTGGAGGAGCTACGGGGGCAGGGGAAGCCCCTTGAGGCGGCCAGGCTTGATGCCAGGACCAACTATGATATCGAGATGCTCCAGGAGGCGGGCTACTGCACCGGGGTGGAGAACTACTCGCGTCACCTGTCACGAAGGGCAGCGGGGAGCCCCCCCTGGACGCTGCTCGACTACTTCCCCGATGACCTCCTCCTCTTCGTCGATGAGTCGCACATGACCCTGCCCCAGGTGCGCGGCATGTATCACGGCGACCGCTCGCGGAAGGAGACGCTGGTGGAGTACGGCTTTCGCCTGCCCTCAGCGCTGGACAACCGCCCGCTTAACTTTGCAGAGTTCGCCGAGCACGTTAGTCAGGCAATCTATGTCTCGGCAACCCCCGGCCCCTACGAGTATGAGCACAGCGAGCAGATCGCGGAGCAGCTAATCAGGCCCACCGGGCTACTGGAGCCCAGCATCGAGGTCAAGCCGACAAAGGGGCAGGTCGATGACCTCATGGAGCAGATAAGGACTCGTGTGGAGCGGGGGGAGCGCTGCCTGGTAACCACCATGACCAAGAGAATGGCAGAGCAGCTCTCCGATTACCTGAAGGAGATGGGGATCAAGACCCATCACCTGCACTCTGAGATCAATACCCTGGAGCGGGTGGAGATCCTGCGCGACCTGAGGCTGGGCGTCTACGATGTGGTGGTCGGCATCAACCTGCTTCGCGAGGGGCTCGACCTTCCCGAGGTGAGCCTGGTAGCTATCCTCGATGCCGATAAAGAGGGCTTTCTGAGATCGCGCGACTCGCTGATCCAGACCATGGGGCGCGCCGCCCGCCACATCGAGGGGAACGTAATAATGTATGCAGATACCATCACCGGCTCGATGAAGGCGGCCATGGATGAGGTCTGCCGCCGCCGCAGTATCCAGCTAGAATATAACCAGGCGCATGGCATCACCCCACAGGGGATCAAGAAGGCTATCAAGGATATCACCGACCGGGTGAGGGTGGTGGCAGAGACCCGCACCCCCTATACCGCTACCCCCATACCCAGGGATGAGATGCTGCGCCTGATAAAGGAACTGGAATCTCAGATGAAAAAGGCAGCCAGGGACCTGGAGTTCGAGAAGGCGGCGCTGCTCAGGGACCGCATCGTCGAGCTGAGAAGGGATATGGAGTGAAGAGCTGCCCCGATTATATCGGGGCAGCTTTTAAAAGTCCCCCAAGATTGGGGGATTAGGGGGTTGATTGATACTATTGCAGCAGTCTCCGAATAATAACTAGAGGCTCATTTTTCCCATGAACGAAAAGACCAGGCAGGAGCGGCGCGAGAATCGCCTGCGGAAGAAACGGGAAAGGATGCCAAAGCACGGCAAGAGCCTGGCGAGAGTATATCGGGATGCTGTCCTCAAGCGGCTGAGGGGCAAGGCGAAGTAAGCGAGGCTATCCGTCCCCCGGTAACGGTTCCTTCTCCTCTTCCAGGGGAACCTCCTCCGCCCTCGAGGGGAGATACTCCTTTAACTCCTCCAGCCTCTGTGAGAGGAATTCCTGAAGCTGAGCGCTCTCCTTGGAGATGGCAACGCTCACACGAGAGCTGTAACGCCCCATAGCGCGAAACTTGTTGGAGCGCGCCCTTACCAGCCTGGCAGCAGAGACCCCTTGCACCTGAACCAGCTCATTTAAGAGAAACTTCTTGAGCTGGCGCGCTGCCTCATCGGGGGCGACATGCGCCCCTCCCCGGGGCTCAGGCACCAGCACATCCACCACGCCGAGCTTTATACAGTCCTCAGAGGTGAGCCTCAGGGCAGGGGCTACCTCATCCGCCCTGCTCGCGTCTCGATAGAGCAGGACAGCAGCCCGCTCCGGAGGGATCACCGAGAAAATGGCATTCTCCATCATGAGGGTGCGGTCGGCAACCCCGAAAGCAAGCGCCGCCTCGCTGCCCCCCTCACCAATGATGGCAGCGATTATCGGCGTGGGCAGGTCAGACATCTGGGCCAGGCATTGGGCGATAGCGCTCCCTATCCCCCGCTCCTCAGCCTCCAGCCCGGGATAAGCCCCCGGGGTATCGATTAAGGTGATAACGGGGAGCATAAACTTGGCTGCCAGGCTCATCGCCCGCTGCGCCTTGCGGAAGCCCTCAGGGTAGGGCCGCCCCGATTTCCCCTGCTCACCATGGCCCCTCTCTTGAGCGATGATCACCACCGCCTCGCCACCGATGTCCCCCAGGCCACATACCACGGATTCATCATCGCCGTAGCAGCGGTCGCCGTGAAGCTCGATAAAGCTCGTGGTAATCCTGCCAATATAGTCCAGGGAGGTGGGTCGCTCCGCATGGCGAGCTAGCTGGACGCTCTGCCATGCCGACTCGCGCTCCGGAACTATCGGGGGATAGGGTCCGAACCTCCTCCTCCGGGTCAGTCGATACTTGGAAGAGAGCAGGTCGAGCAGAATGGCCAGTAAATCACGCTGCCTGGTGCGTTCCACGATACAGTCAATCATCCCATGCCTCAGGTGAGACTCAGCGGTGTGAGAATCCGGGGGAAGCTCCCTGCCCTCGGTCTCCATCACCAGCTTTAAGGGGGCGAAGCCGATAAGGGCATGGGGCTCGGCGATGATGATGTCGGCAAGGTTGGCAAAGCTGGAATAGACCTCCCCCGTGGTGGGGTTGGTCAGCACCGATATGAAGGGAAGGCCGGCAGCATATAACTGCTTGGCTGCCGCCGACGTCTTCGCCATCTGCATCAGGGAGAGCACCCCTTCCTGCACGCGGGCACCCCCACTGGAGACCACCGCCACCAGCGGAAGCCTCTTCCTGAGGGCATGCTCAAAGGCAAGGGTCACCTTCTCCCCCACTACGCAACCCATACTCCCACCCAAAAAGCCGAAGTCCAGCACTACCAAAACCGTAAGGGTGCCCTCGATCTGGCAAACGCCGGTAACCACTGCCTCGGATAGGCCGGTCCTCTTCTGCGCATCGAATACGCGCTTCTTGTAGGAGGAATCCCCGGAGAAAGAGAGGGGGTCAAGGGATGCCAGAGAGCGGTTTATCTCTATGAAGCTGCCGCTATCTGCCAGAAGCCCTATCCGCTCGTAGGCGGGGAGAAGATAATGAAACTGGCAACCGGGACAAATGCGATAGCGCTCAAAAAGCTCGGCAGAGGTAAGATCCATTCCGCAATAGAGGCAGTTCTCTATTTCAGCCAGCACCCCTCTCTGCGCCATTTCCCGGCGCCGGCGGCTAATCCGTTCGAAAAATCCCTTCATCAATTTACCTAAAACCTCCCTTCATTCACTCCCCCTGCACCTTCCGCGACTTCCCCGGCTCCCCCGGGGCAACCACGCCCTGCTGCTCCAGGATGTCCATAATCCGCGCCGCCCGCGGGTAGCCGATGCCCAACCGCCTTTGCAGGAAAGAGGTGGAAATACTGCGATGCTCCATGGTGAGACGCTTCGCCTTCTCCAAAAGGGGGTCCTCATGGGAGACGTCGGCAGATTCCTGACCCACTTCCTGAACCAGTTGTGAGACATAGGCCTCCTGCGGTTGCTGGCTCACCCAGAAGCTTACCAGCCTCTCTACCTCGGCCTCGGTAACAAAGCTTCCCTGGAGCCGCTTCGGTTTGGGAGCATCGGGGGGCAGAAAGAGCATGTCCCCCCGACCCAGTAGCTTCTCGGCACCGCCGGTGTCCAGGACGGTACGCGAGTCCACCTGTGAGACCACCGCAAAGCTGATGCGCGCCGGAAAGTTGGCCTTTATCAGGCCGGTAACCACATCCACCGAAGGGCGCTGGGTGGCGACAATGAGATGAATGCCGGTGGCTCGAGACAGTTGGGCAAGGCGGCACAGCATGCGCTCCACCTCCTCAAGGGCGGTAGCCATCAGGTCAGCAAGCTCATCGATGACCAGCAACATGTGGGGGAATGGCCTCTCCACCCTGGGACTTTTATTATAGGCAGTAATATCCTTTGCATTCACCGCAGCCATCATCTCGTAGCGATGGTCCATTTCACGGTTGAGCCACTTCAATGCCGTCACCGCCTTCTCCCGGTCCACGATCACCGGGGTAATCAGATGGGGCACATTGCTAAACGACACCAGCTCCACCCTCTTGGGATCGACTAGGATGAGGCGCACCTCATCCGGGCTGGCAAAAAGCAGAATGGTGATGATTACCGATGTTATGCACACGCTCTTGCCACTTCCGGTGGCACCGGCGATCAAGAGGTGGGGCATCTTGACCAGGTCGGCGACCACGCTCTCCCCCGAGACCCCCTTGCCCAGGGCCAGCGGAAGCTTGGTCTTGGACCTCAGCTTTTGGAAGGGAGCGCTCTCGATAATAGCCCTCAGGCCTACCACACCAGCTATACTATTGGGCACCTCGATCCCCACCATTGCCTTCCCCGGCACCGGGGCCTCGATCTTTATCGAGGGGGCGGACAGGGCTAATGCCAGGTCATTGGCCAGGGAGGCGATGCGCTCCACCTTGACCCTGGTCTTGGAGACCTCCTCAAGGCGAACACTGATATTGCCATCCCTGTCTTTTTCCTTTATCTGCTTGAACTTGCGATCCCAGCCAGGCTCAACGCCGTACTGGGTGACGGCGGGGCCAACATTCACCTGGACTACCCTGGCCTCAACACCATAGCTCGCCAGGGCTTCCTCAATGATCCGTGTCCCCCGCTCCGTGTCCACCTGGACCGGCTCGGCCTCCGGAGCTCGCTCCAGCAGGCTGAGGGAGGGAAATTGCCATCTCCCACCCGCTTCCGCCACCCTTTCAACTGTTTCAATCTTTTCGCCCGCTGCCCCAGCTGTAGAGGGAACGGCCTCGGCTATCCTGTCCTTCTCAGGTTCACCAGCTACGGAAGGCGTCGCCTTGGGCTCAACCGCCCTGGGTGCTCCATACCCCACCCCCGCCACCGGCGCGGCGGCAGGCCTGGCTGGGCGCTGCGGCGGGGAAATCCTGGTGCGCTTCAGGGGATGACGGCGGTAAAATGCCCGGGGCCAGCATGCCAGGCGCCAGAGGTATCTATGGAGCGGATAGCGATGATAGGAATCCGCCAGAGCACGGAAAAAGCGCACGGACATGCGCCAGCTCCCTCGAGGCGCCACCAGAAATATGCCCACAATAACGATGCCGGCAAGCCTCAGCGCACCGATGGCATTGGGAGTTCCGATAACTGCCCTGCCAAACCCTCCCCCCAAATCGAAGAAGGCAAGAAGCCCGAAAATAGCGACACAGAAGGCGATGGCCCCCAGCCATCGGTTCCAACGATGCAGTGCGAGTGAAGAAGCGATGGCCCTGAGCGACCGGTTCCCCCTTTGCAGAAACGCGGTAACCTGCTGCCGCCAAGTAATAAAGATCAGCAGCAATACCACCAGAACGGCTACAAGAATAACCCCGTAACCCAACGCCCCAAACACAGCATCCCAGGCGGTGCTAAACCCAGAGACTACTTGAGAACGGAAGATAAAAAGCAGCGCCAGCGCGATGAACAGAACCAGCAGCAACATCACCGGGCGCGAGAATAGATTGCGCCTGGTGCGAGAAGGCCCCCCCACCGCTGTACTCTTTGCCTGTTTAGCCCTTGCCATGCTCTTTACCCGGCACGATAGATGCGATAATTCTAAACCCAATAATCCCGCCCTAACGGCTCGAAAACTTCGCCATGTCTCTTCCTAGAACATGGATAACTGCTCCGGTTTATGCTCCTCTTCCACCACCTCCGCAGCCTGAGCCATAAGGGGAGGGATCTTGAGCATATCCTCCATGATGACCTGGCGCAGGCTCTGCTGGTGCAGCGCCGCCGCAGGGTGATACATGGCAAAGTAGATTATCCCATCCCTTTTTTGCGCTTTGCCGTGGACCTTCCCTATGGCATCGCCGGGGAGGAACTGAGCCAGCGAGTGGCGCCCCAGGGTAACGATCACCTTGGGGCTGATGAGTTCTATCTGACAGTCGAGCCACTTGCGGCACGCCCTTATCTCATCGGGCAGCGGGTCGCGATTTGAGGGCGGTCGGCACTTAATCACGTTGGCGATGTAAACATCCTCACGCCTCATTCCGATGGATCGGAGCAGCTCATCGAGGAAATGACCCGCAGGGCCCACGAAGGGACGCCCCTGCTGATCCTCATGCCAGCCCGGGGCCTCACCGATGAAGAGCAGGTCGGCATCCTCAGCGCCCTCGCCGGGCACCACCTGTTTCCTATGCCGGGATAGCTCACACCCCTCACAACGGGCGATTTCCATGTATAGCTGGCTCAACGCACTCACAACGCCTAACCCTCCGAACGCCAACCTCTAATCGCCATGAAAAAGCCCACCATGATTATGACACCACCCACAATCTGGCGCAAAATCGATGCATCCAGCACGTCCGCCACCATACCCCCGACAAAACTAAAGATGACTGCTGCGGGTATGATCCATAGAGCCATCCTGAGCCTGACATTATCCTGGCGATAATGGGTGACCGTGCCTACCAGTGCCATTGCACTTATCACCGCCAGGGATACTCCCTGTGCTGTATGCTGCTCAACATCCATTAAAAAAACCATGCCCGGAATCAAGATCACCCCTCCCCCTACCCCCAGCATCCCACCCAGCGTTCCTGCCAGAAGCCCAATCCCGATAGCTATGCCCATACTTAACCGCTCCAACTAGGGGTTTACGATCATAAAAGTGCCCACGACCACCAAAAAGATACCGAATATCCACCTGAGCTGCTTAGCCGGCACCCTCATCATCAATCTGGCTCCCAAAACCACCCCCACTAAGCCGCCCAAAGCCAGCCCCAGGATGACCCCCCAATCCACTTGCCCCGGAATATATCCATGGACAGCATAGGTGATTGCGCCGACGAGGGCGATGGGAAACACTACGGCTAGAGAGGTGCCATGTGCCTGATGCTGCACCATGGCCAACAGCCCCACCATCAAAGGCACCAGGAACACCCCGCCACCCACACCCGTCAGCCCAGCGAGCATCCCGGCAGCGGCGCCGATCAGGAGGGATATGAGGACCTTCCTTCCCAAGCACACCCACCTTTACCTTTCAAAGGATGATAGCACAGCAATATAGCTTAGTCAATTGAGCCTTATGCATAATATTATGTCTAGTATTTATAGCACTATTGAAACAACACAATGAGTACATGGAGGCAATAAGTCTGGTGGATGGGATATGTAAGCTAGAACTTAAGGCAGGGATTTGTCGGCATTCTTGTAGATAGTAGCACGAAGACCAACAAGGTGAATGATCATCTCATCTGAAGTACTGTCATAACTGTACACAATCCGGTACTTGCCTATCGTCCGTTTTAGAAACCCGCTTAGATTCTCGCGTAACGGGAAATGCACAATCTCCATGCGATGTTCCCACATCCAATCAATCTTCTTCATCAGACGCTTTGCATCGTGCCCTGTAATATCGTTGAAAGCGTCGGGGTCAAACAGGAGTGCCATTATATTGTCAAAAGTTTAGCTTCTTGAGAACTTCGTTGGCTGAGATAAGAGAACTATGTTTAAGTTTAGACGATCGTAATAATCTTTCTTCTACCTCTGGTCTTAGTTCAAGACCTGCATCTGGATCGGGCAATCTCTCTTCGAGTTCCTCAATTAGGGTGCTAAGGCGCAAGATGTCCCGTCGCAATGTAGGGATTTCAGCCAGACTAGTAGACCTTGCTTGAAGGATGTAGTTATATTGATCGGCGGGGAAATCATCCTGATCTTGAAAAGGGCCAGAATATGGAACCATGGCAGGCTCTTCAAGTCGCTGGAATTCGACGCTAAATAAGGGTTCATTTAGGGTAATAGGTACTGGCTCTGGTCCTACATTCAAGAGGTTTAGTGTTAATCGACCTCTATACCCAGGATCAAGCTGTATTCCACCAAAGGCAATAATACCACGCCGAGCAAAAGCAGAGCGTATTCCAAATCTCCCACAGATATATAATGGAACTTTGATTTTTTCAAGGGAGATAACGCCAACCATTTGCCCAGGCTGGATATTGTAACTGGGACCAGTTTTAATTAAATCAATTACCTCCCCAAGAATCGCTGGACTAATAGGAGCAGCGAGGACCTTAGAACCGAGGAGGAGATCATACGTTGCAGGTTGAACTAGATTCTCATTAAATGGATCTATTATCAAATCTCTACTTTTTACAATCTCAGCGATTTGCTTTCCGGATAGCGTACTCATATGCTCCTCCTTTTCGCCTCTGGTATTCTCTGATTGCTTCTATATGGACCTCACTATAAATTCTCCAACCCCTCCAATCTCTCTTTATGGAAGGTATAATGCCAAGAACTTCCCATTCGTATAGCGTCTTTTTTGATATATCGAGAAGTGTACATATTTCCTTAGGGCCATATTCGCTTGGTGATCTGTTAATAGGCATAATGTCTATCCTAGGATCTCATTTAAACTTATATATTTTACAAGGTTACTATATTTACAGTATTTTATATACTTAATATATTTAGTATACTTAATAGCATTAATTTTGTCAAGCCGATATTTGCGGAACGATAAACTCTGTCAGGCCACCTTCCTCACTAATCCACCGTTGCCTGTAGCTAGCACCTGCGCTTGGAATACAATCACAGACATGAGACAATGCACTTTTACCTTGCGAATACCACGAACCCGAATACTATTTAGTTTACGATGCCCCTTTAATCGCCCAAACAATCGCTCCACACTAGTACGGCGATTATAAATAAGCTGAAATTCAGGTGTTTCAGGATACGCATCAATTGAATATTCCCGTTGCAATTTTACTCGTTTTGTAGTACTATTATATTGCGCCGCGGGGGAGCGTAAGTGCTGAGAAGCCGATATATCGGCTAACCCCTCGAACCTGATCTCGGTAATGCGAGCGTAGGGAAGCGGGTTTATCAAGACCAAGGGTCTGGAACCGAGTACCTAGGCTCTTGGTTATTTTGTTTTAAACGGCATAAAAAACACAACCCCAAAGCGGGTAGAGGGTTTATGGGGCTGGCAAACAGCCAGTTCTAAAAGAAGGAGGATGAGGTGACGCAGTTAGAGTTAGCAAGGAGCGGGAGCATATCGCCTGAGATGAAACTTGTCGCCGAGGCGGAAGGTGTATCTGCAGAGTTCATTCGGCAGGGGATCGCCGATGGTAATATAGTGATCCCGGCAAATCTAAACCACCAGCTCAGCCGGTACTGTGGCATAGGTAAGGGGCTGAGGGTGAAGGTCAACGCCAATATCGGCACCTCATCGGACTACGGCGACATGGAGAGCGAGCTGGAGAAGCTGAGGGTCGCTATCGAGTATAAGTCAGATACGGTGATGGACCTCAGCACCGGGGGCAACATAGGTGACATCCGCCGTGCCATCACCAAAGAAAGCGCCATCCCACTGGGGACCGTACCCATCTATCAGGCGGGAATCAATGCCATCGAAAGGAGGGGGGCGATTGTAAACATGACCCCCGATGACCTGTTCGGGGTGATCCAGGAGCATGCCTCGGAGGGCGTCGATTTCGTGACGGTGCACTGCGGGGTCACCCGCGCAGCGATTGAGCGGCTGAAACGCCAGGGAAGGGTGACCGATATCGTCTCGCGAGGGGGAGCGCTCCTCCTGGGCTGGATCATCCATAACGGGCAGGAGAACCCGCTATATGAGCAGTATGACCGCCTGCTGGAGATCGCAAGAAGGTCCGATGTGACGCTGAGCTTGGGCGACGGGCTGCGTCCGGGCAGCCTGGCCGATGCCACCGACAGGGCCCAGGTTGAGGAGCTCATCATACTGGGAGAGCTGGTGGAGCGTGCCTGGGATGCCGGGGTCCAGGTAATAGTGGAGGGTCCGGGGCATGTACCGCTGGACCAGATTACCACCAATGTCCAGTTGCAAAAAAGCCTGTGCAAAGGGGCCCCGTTCTATGTATTGGGACCGCTGGTCACCGATATCGCTGCCGGCTACGACCATATCTCGGGCGCCATCGGCGGTGCCATCGCTGCCCTGGCGGGTGCCGATTTCCTGTGCTATGTAACCCCCTCGGAGCACCTCGGACTCCCCGACCGGGATGATGTGAAGGAGGGAGTGATAGCCTCCCGGATTGCCGCCCACGCCGCCGATATCGCCAAGGGGGTAAAGGGCGCCCGTGAATGGGACCGCAGCATGTCCCAGGCGCGTAAGAGCCTGGATTGGGAGGAACAGGTGAGGCTGTGCCTGGACCCGGAAAACGCACGGCTGGTGCACGGAGAGCACGCCACTTCAGGGAATGCCTGTAGCATGTGCGGCGAGCTATGTGCCATGAAACTGGCATCCGACTTCCTGGTTGTTAAATCAGTAAAGTGCTAGCTATGGATATACCAAACAGGACTTTTGGAGGAGCTTGTGAAGATTGATGATATAACCATATCCAAGGCGATAACAGAAAGCTTTATGAAAAGCTTTATCGATGCAATGGAGGTGGACGTGGCTATCGCTGGGGCAGGACCGGCCGGTATGACGGCTGCTTACTATCTGGCAAAAGGGGGGGTTAAGACAGCGGTATTTGAGAGGAGTTTGAGGGTTGGCGGTGGCATGCCGGGAGGGGGGATGATGTTTAACCGCATCGTGGTACAAGAAGAGGGCAAGAGGATATTGGATGAATTTGACGTCCAAACGACGGAATACCAAAAGGGCTACTATATTGCCGATTCTCTAGAGACCATCTCCACTATCTGTTCAAAATCAATAAAGGCCGGGGCAAAGATATTTAACTTGATCGGCGTCGAGGACGTGCTGATCAGGGAAGGCGATAAGATTACTGGCCTGGTGCTGAATTGGAGTGCTACTTCACTGGCAAAATTGCATGTAGACCCCCTGGCTATAAGATCGAGGATGGTGATAGATGCTACCGGGCATGAAAGCGATATCTGCCACATAGTGGTGAAGAAGCTAGGGGCAAAGTTGAGAACAAAAACAGGCGAAGTAATGGGAGAGAAACCGATGTGGGCAGAAGTCGGGGAGAAAATGTTAATAGAGAACACCAAAGAGGTGTATCCAGGTTTAATAGTCGCCGGGATGGCGGCTAACGCTGTTTTCGGCTCTCCCAGAATGGGGGCTATCTTTGGCGGGATGCTCCTCTCGGGGAAGAAAGCGGCGGAGGTCGCTGGGCAAATCCTTCAAAAGCCTGCCACATCGTAGAGGAGAGGAATAGATGAAGGCTGAAATAGTCTCCATCGGCACCGAACTCCTCTTGGGAGAGATTACCGACACCAATGCCTCCTACCTGGCCTCACAACTGCCGCTACAGGGAATCGACCTCCTCTGGGTCACCCAGGTGGGGGATAACCTCAAGCGGCTCACGGAGTGCCTGGAGCGGGCCTGGGGCCGCTCCGATATCGTGCTCACCACCGGGGGGCTGGGGCCCACCGATGACGACCTCACCCGTGAGGCCATAGCCGCCATGCTTGGCGAGGAGCTGAGCGTGGACCCGGAGCTGGAGCGATGGCTGAGGGAGCTATTCTCCTGTCTCGGCTTCCCCATGCCCGAAAACAATATCAAGCAGGCCACCCTCATCCCATCGGCCCGGGCCATCCCCAACCACTCGGGCACCGCACCCGGCTGGTGGGTGGAGAAAGGGCGAGGGGGGCAGGGAGAACCAAAAATCCTGATTGCCATGCCCGGCCCGCCATCGGAGATGAAGCGCATGTGGGAGACGGGGGTAGTGGGGAGGCTGAGGGAGCTGCTGCAAGGCGAGGTCATTCTGTCACGGACTATAAAGACCCTGGGCATGACCGAATCGGGCACCGCCGAGGTGGTAAAACCCCTGCTATCATCCAACAACCCAACCCTCGCCGTATACGCCAAGACCGACGGCATTCACCTGCGCCTGACCGCTAAAGCCCCAACGAGGGAGGAGGCGGAGGTTCTGATCGCCCAAAGGGAAGCCGAGCTCCGCTCCCTTCTCGGCGATATCGTCTGGGGCATCGATGAGGAAACACTGGAGGAACTGGTGGGGGCGCTCCTTGTACAAAGGGCGCTCACCCTCGCAACGATGGAATCGTGCAGCGGGGGGCTACTAGCCAGCACCATAACCGATGTTCCCGGAAGCTCGAGATACTTCAAAGGGGGGCTGGTCGCCTACACCAACGAGGCTAAGATCTCCTACGGTGTAAGTCCCTCACTCATCGCCCGGCACGGCGCCATCAGCCCCGAGGTGGCTGGGGACATGGCCAGGGCGGCACGGGAGCTGCTGGGGGCCGACATCGGGGTTGGTATCACCGGGGTAGCCGGCCCCACCGAGGATGAGGGGAAGCCTGTGGGCACCGTCCACATCGCCATCGACGATGGAAGGGAGAACAGGCCGGTCCTGGGACATTACCCCCCCATGCGACACCAGGTGAAGCGCCGCGCCACCTATCATGCCCTTTTTGAACTGAGGCGATCGCTGCTCTCCATGAAGTAGTCACCTATTAAGTCCCATGCACCCTTTTACCGGGACGCTAAGCACGCAAATGCTGCGGCGAACGCCGCCCCTCTATCCATTTTATTAAGGCCATAGCGGGCTCATAACTACTACTCGGTGAGCGGACCAAACCTCAATCCGTGAGGCCAGATTCAAAAAGCCTAATCATTGGTGCTAATCTAAGCGAATCAGCTTAGCTTTGCGTTCTACTCTTTATTAAGGGGTAATCATCCGGCAAGGGGTCATCATCCGGCTTGACCGGATGATCCAGGAAGCATGCTGAGCCAGTTTCTGGATTGCCTGATCTCCGAGCAAAGCATCGGAGTCCGATATTTCATTCGGACAAGTCGGGCAATGACAGGTACTGTAGCGATCGCCCTTGCCAGAGTCATCATCCTCTCCTCCTTTTTTCTTTTTTCTGGGGGTTAGGCTGGCCGACGTCGGCCAGCCTAACCGTGGATACACGGATTAAGGACCAAAGCGGAGGGCTTGTCATGCTCCGCGAGATCTGATATTTTAAGATTCTCGATGAGACCGGATTTTATCAGGCTGATGGTTTTGTGGCGTGTGGTTATCGCCTTAATTTTTATATTACCGCTTTGCCCAATCGGCTCTCTCCCGGCAGCAGCCTGGAGCGCGGAGGATTATTTCCAGATTAGCTATGAACCGGTTAGCTACAGTAAGACCGAAATCCACGGTGACGAGGTTTTCTATGCCACAATCCAGGGTAGCGCGACCTGTACCAATGACCTGCCACTACCGGTAAGTGAAGCCAGGATCAACGCCCGTGTCATAGCCGAACATACTGAGAGTGGCAACAGGGTGACGCTAAACTCCAGCTATACCACAACAATAGAGCCCTTCCCCGACAGTGCTGGTGAGACGATTGAAATAAGCAGGATTATCCCCCTGCAATTCCCTGCCCAGAGTGAATCGGGCGATTACCGTATCACAGGGGAAATCGAAGAAGCTAAAGTAAAGGCTATTTTGTGGTGGATTGACGTCCCCGGTGACATTAGCCAGGACCAGCCTATGGGCTCGCTAAGGTATATCGCCGAGGGTGAGTCGCCCACGCCCAGCTTGACCCCTACGGTAACGCCAACCGCAACGTCGGATCTTTCCACAGCAGCTGGCTTGGGTATAGGAACGTGGGTTGGCATCGGGATTGCGATCATTATATTCATAGCGTCGATTGTGGCAATCTGGCTTATAAAGCGGCGGAGGAAATGACAAGGTTGTAAAGTATTGCATTATGCTGAAAAGGATGCTATTATCAGCAAAACGTTGGTGTCCCGATATTAGGGGCAAAAAAGGGGGACTGGTTATTTGTGGACGAAGGTGAATTATTGTCCGTAGAGGAGATGACCAGAATCCTGAAGGTGAGTAGGCCCACCATCCAACGGTGGTGCCGCGACCGTAAGCTTCCTGCGGCAAAGATCGGCAAAGCCTATCGCATCAGGAGAGAAGACCTGGACAAGTGGTACGAGGGTAAGCTTATCGAAGCAGTGAAGCAATAGTTGGGCCTTTAAAATCTATTAAACTCCACTCTCTCCAGTAAATGGAGGGGTGGATGTGTTTTGTTTGTTCGTCCCAGTCGCTAAAGCCAAGGTTTCTTCCCAAAAGAACACCTGTTAAGGGCGAAAAAAGAAAGGGGGTTGAAATGCACCTGATTATCGATGGTTTTGGGGCCAATCGCAAGACGCTGGAGAGTGAAGACCTGATATTCGAGATCCTGGATAACTACCCATCCAGGATCGGGATGACCAAGGTGGCACCACCACAGGTCTTTAAATATATCGGCTCAAAACCCGATGATTGGGGGATATCGGGCTTCGTGCTTATCGCGGAGAGCCATATCAGCATCCACACCTTCCCCGATAGATGTTATGTCAATATAGATATCTTCTCCTGTAAGGACTTTGACTCAGAGCAAGCGATCAGGGATCTCAAGGACACCTTTGAATTCGACAAAGTGGACACCCACCTCCTAAATAGAGGCCTGGAATACACCAATATAGAAACGGTAGGCTCTAAGGCAACATAGCCTGCTGGCCCTATTCGACGTAACTGGAGAGTAACCAGACATCGTTTTAGGAGGCCAGGGAGCCGCGCCGGGCATAGTTCGAAAAACTGGAGCAACAGACTTAACGGTGGGGATTGTCTCTCCTTGAAGTAGCGACGAGGACGAAAAAGTGCATAAAAACGAAAGGCCGGTCACCCCTTTCCCCATCTCCCCGGGATGCTCCGTCACCGAGCTGGTTCAGCGGATGGCGGGGACATCCTTCCAGGCAAGAAATATAGCGCTCGGCGTTGAGATATGGTCGCAAATGCTGGAGGGGGAGCGCACTATACTTCTGGGACTTGCCGGAGCCATGGTACCCGCGGGCATGCGCCAGATTATAGTCCACCTCATCGAGAATCGCCTCATCGACTGCCTGGTATCGACCGGCGCCAACCTCGTCCACGACCTACACGAGAGCCTGGGAAGACTCCACTGGCAGGGAGATAGCTGTACCGACGACCGGGAGCTGGCGAACTCTAATGTCTATCGCATCTATGATACACTCCTGTCGGCTGAGGAGTTCGACCAGACCGAGAATTTTGTAATCGACTTTTCCTCCTCCCTGGAAAAGAACCGGGCCTACACCACCAGGGAGTTTTTCTTTCTACTGGGCCAAGCGCTCTTGAGCCAGGGGAAGGAGGCAGGTATACTGACCACCGCGGCCAAAGCCAACCTCCCCATCTACTGCCCGGCACCAGCAGATAGCGTCTTTGGCACCGCGCTCGCTGCGGCGCGGGTGAAAGGGAAAAGCAGCCTCCTCTTCGATGTGATTAAGGATACCGTCGAGTTGATCCAGGTCGTCTGCTCCGCTCCCTCCACTGGTGTGATCTTCATCGGCGGCGGGACCCCGAAGAATTACATCCAGCAGGTGGAGCTTTGCGGCGATATCTTCGGCAAGAAGCTTAAGGGGCACCAGTACGCCATCCAGGTCACTACCGACTCCCCACAATGGGGGGGCTTAAGCGGCTGCACCTTCGACGAGGCCCGCTCCTGGCGCAAGGTCACCACCGATGCGGCTACCGTCACCATAAACTCCGATGCCACCATCGCCCTTCCCATCATGGTAAGTGCCCTTAGCGAGAGCTGCGCCAGGATAATCCAAAGTAGAAAGAAGCCCTGTTTCATCCTGGGAAAAGAACTAGTAATCCGATGAGCCGTGAACCCTTTTACCCCCCTCGAAACTTCGCCGCCCTCCCCCCCCAATATACCGACTTTGAAACATCAAAGGTGGTGATCCTCCCCATCCCCTACGACAGTACCACCACTTGGCGGAGCGGCTCACGGGATGGCCCCGTGGCAATCATCGATGCCTCTCAACACCTGGAGCTCTATGACCATGAGCTTGACCGGGAGAGCTACCTGGTGGGGATTCATACCCTCCCCGAACTCCAGCCCTCCATGAAGGGGCCGGAAGAGACTGTGGAGCGGGTCTATGAGGTGGCCAGGGAGCTTGTTAAAGGGCGAAAATTTGTGATAATGCTGGGTGGAGAGCACTCGCTCACCGTGGGCATGGTGGGGGCATTCAGGGAGCGGTTCGATGGTCTCTCGGTATTACAACTGGACGCCCATACCGACCTCAGGGATGTGTATGAGGATTCAAGATACAGCCACGCCTGTGTGATGCGGAGGGTTCTGGAGTGCTGCCCCATTGTTCAGGTGGGAATCCGCAGCCTGAGCCAGGAAGAGCACCTTTTCCTTACTCAGAATCAAATGCACCCCTTTTTCGCCCAGGGGCTTCCTTTGGATGAAGAAGCTATCGTCTCCGCCCTCTCACCGGATGTTTATATCACCATTGACCTCGATGTCCTCGATCCGTCGATCATGTCAGCGGTAGGCACCCCGCAGCCTGGGGGCATGAGCTGGCACGAGCTATTGAGGGTATTGCGGCGGGTGGCGGAGCAAAAACACATCGTAGGCTGCGACCTGGTAGAGCTCTGCCCCGGGGAGGGGCCCTCATCCTGTGCCTTCCTCGCCGCAAAGCTAGCCTACAAGCTCATCGGTTTCCTGTCCCTTTCGCCCCAGCCCAAAGGCTACTAAAAGCCTGCCTCCACCTTCAATTCTATTCAAGGCTGAGGGTATGTGTTTAATAGCCATAAGCCATGAGCGGTTAGGCTGGCCGACGTCGGCCAGCCTAACCCCGGACCTCCACTTTTGGATTCTGCTCATTATTATTTGTTCTTGTTTCGGGATCTCAGGATTAATACAATGGACTATTATGAAACAGGGGATGCTGAAACAAGTTCAGCATGACAATTATGTCATGGAAGCAGGAACCCGGAGACCGATGGGCCTGGATTCCCGCCTGCGCGGGGATGACACGGGCTTTCAGCTTGTCCCGACATATCAGGGCGGGCGGGTAGAAAAAGATGAGTTTCTCCTCATTTTCTTCGTTTCTAGACTCTGACGAATGTACCGGACGATTACAGAAAATTGACACTGATTTACCGTTGATGTAGTGTGAACTGAAACCCCTGGGTTAGAGTGAGAAATGGGTAAGTCGATTCAACTGGGCAGGATATTTGGCATCCCCTTCCGGCTGGACTATAGCTGGTTTCTCATATTTATCTTTATCACTCTCCTCCTCTCACTATCCGTCTTCCCCAGTGGCTATCCTGACTGGTCTCCGGTCTCCTACTGGGTGGTGGGCATCGCCACAAGCCTGCTCTTCTTTTCATCGGTTCTGGCCCATGAGCTGGCTCACTGCCTGGTGGGCAGGAGAATGGGAATCCCGGCAAAGAGCATCACCCTTTTCTTCTTCGGTGGTATTGCCCACATCGGGAAAGAGGCATCCCGCCCCACCGCTGAGCTCAAAATGGCTATCGCCGGGCCACTATGTAGCCTGGCTCTCGCCGGTATATTCTACGGAATTTCCTGGCTGTGCAGCGGATTCAGCGAACACCTGACCGCCTTAACCGAGTGGCTTTACCTGATCAACGGAATCTTGGCCGTGTTCAACATGATACCGGGCTTCCCCCTCGATGGTGGAAGGGTGCTACGCTCCATCATCTGGCTTGTCACCGGAAACTATCTGCGGGCGTCACGTATTGCCACCATAGCGGGGTATGGGGTTTCATATATATTCATCCTCGGTGGCATTCTACTTCTTCTCCTGCTGGGCCGGCTCGATGGCCTTTGGTTCATATTCCTCGGCTTTTTCCTCAACAGCACCACCCGCACGACCTATCGCCAGGCCACGCTACGCGACTCGCTAAAAGGGTTCACCGCTCAAGACGTGATGACCAAGGATTTCCCCCGTGTTCCTCGCCACATCACCATCCGGGAACTGGTAAAAGGGCCACTTCTCACCTCCTCAAGCCAGTGCTACCTGGTTGCCGATGGAGATAGGTTGGCCGGGCTGCTTACCGTGCAACAGGTGAAGGAGGTGCCCCGGGATTACTGGGATCTCACCACCACCGGACAGGCGATGACCCCTGTGGAAAAAATGCAGATAGTCCAGCCCTCGGATAATGCCCTCGGTCTGCTGGAGAGAATGGATGAGGAGAACCTTGAGCTGGTAGCTGTGGTCAGGGAGGGCAGGATTATGGGGATTATTCTGCGCGATAACCTGGTTCGCTTTTCCCAGAGACTCCGTGAGTTCAAGACCTAGACTGCGCCAGCCCATAAATCCCGGTGGCCAGCTCGATTATCTCCAGCCTGCCGTCAAGCGGCTGCTGCCACCTCGATGGTATCTGCTCCAGACCGTAGTAGGCACCAGCAAGGGCGCCACATACCGCCCCGATGGTATCGGTATCGCCACCCAGGTTCACCGCAGATACAACGGCATCCTCAAATGAGTCGGTATTCATGAAGCACCATATCGCAGCCTGAAGGGTGTCCAGAACGAAGCCCGAGGGCACCAGGTCCTCCATTCTCATCCCCCCGACCCCGGCTACCGACTCCCTCACCTCGGGCTCCAGGATCCTGCCCACAAGCCGCTCCAGAAGTGCCTCCCTCCCCTCACAGAGTAGCTGGGCGATGGCCAGGTTCAGCGCTGCCGCACCCCAGCAAGCCCTGGGGTCCCAATGGGTGATCATGGAGCTATCGATGCTATCCCCTATCAACCGCTCCGCATTATTGGCATTCAGGAGGGCAATGGGGGCGCACCGCATGATGCTGCCATTACCCGCGGAGAGCCCCCCCAGCCTTTCATGGGCAATCCTCCCTGCTTCCCGTCAGGAGGCGCCTCCCCCAAGCGCATCAAGGGCGACCCAGGTGGTGCGCCCTATCCCCAAAGCCCCGGCTCTGAACCAGCCCAGAAACTTTTGCGCGACATCCTCGGGGTTAAAGCGCCCCTTTTCCACAATGCTGCGGGCAATGCAGAGCATCATTGCAGTATCATCGGTCCACTCCCCCGGTCCCAGCCCCAGCCAGCCCCCGCTAAAAAGATCCCGCACCCTACCGTACCGCCGCGCTATCTCCTCCCGCCCCATCCCCTCCACCGGGGCTCCCAGGGCGTCGCCTACGGCAACCCCCACCAGACACCCTCGAAAGCGCTCCAGAGTACAGCTCTCCAATCACTCCTCCTCAAACGGGCGGCGCAATTATACCCCGCCCCCAACATTGGGTCAACATCGAATCCCCCTATGAAGGGGAGTCCCCCGAGGCCGACAGGTCGGCCGACGCTTCGGCCCATATCCAAGCTCTATTTTCGTGGCAACGACAGAAAACAGCCTGCGGCGCTTTATGACAGGGAAACTAATTCGAAGTTACAAAGGGTTTGGTAGAGTTACACATGCTAAACTGTGTGTTCCATCTAAAACAGCTATGAAGGAGAGTCCAGAGGGGAGTCCCCCAAATAAAACATCCCAGGGCGGGCGGGTGGGAAAATTGCGTTTGCTTCGCCTACGGCTGGCAACGGCGATAGGGGTCGGAACGACAATGGGGATTCTGAAGGGTGTATTCGTCCAGGGGTGGGCGAGACTACTCTGAAGCCGGTTTCCCTTTCTTGCCCTGGCGGTTATCCCCATTCATGGCACGGCAAAACGCCTCCATCAGCTCGGGGTCGAACTGGGTGCCCGAGCACCGTCTGAGCTCCTCAGAAGCCTCCTTGTGAGATACGACTTCTCGATAGGGGCGCGCCGTGGTCATGGTGTCATAGGCATCGGCCACGCTTATAATCCTGGCAGCTAAGGGTATCCCCTCGCCCTTAAGTCCATCGGGGTATCCCGTCCCGTCGTACCACTCGTGGTGGTGCAGGATTACCGGTACCAGCGCCCCCAATCCCCTAACGTAGCCGACTATCCTCGCCCCTTCAGAGGAGTGCTTCTTAATGGCTACCCACTCCTCCGCAGTCAGTGCACCCGGCTTGGTCAGGATTGCGTCGGGGACACCCACCTTGCCCACATCGTGGAGGAGGGAGGCGGCGTACAGGTTCGCCAGTTCCTTTTCCGACAGCCCTGTGGCTCTGCCTATCTTTTGTGCTATATCGGCGACCCTCCCTGAGTGGCCGTATGTATAGGGGTCTCTAGCATCAACCGTGGCCGCCAGGGCGTAGACCTGGTCCAGCGTTGCCGTTCCCAGGATCTCCGGCGGGATCGCGCTCAGTGAAGCCACCAGTATATCTCTGCCTCCCCCCTCCTTCTTGGCGTAGTAGAGAGCTGAATCGGCCAGGAATACCAGGCCATCTGCCTTATCAGCATTCTCGGGGAACTGGGCAATGCCGGTGCTGAACCCGAGTGGAGTTTCCAGTGGGGCATACTGCGCTTCAACCAGTTTAAGCCATCTCGCTCTGATACGGTCCATGATCTGCCTGGCCCTGTTGGCATCCGTCTCCGGCAGGATGATAATGAACTCATCGCCGCCGTAGCGGAAAGCAGTATCGCTCTTGCGCAATGATGACTCGACGGTTTGGGCAAAGGATTGTAGCACGCCATCGCCGCTGGCGTGGCCCATCCTGTCATTGTATTCCTTGAACCCGTCAAGGTCGAGCATTACCAGGCAGAAGGAGCGGCCTTTACGCAGCGTGCGGTACATCTCAGGCTCAAGCATATGGTAGAAGTGGCGGCGGTTATAGAGCCCGGTCAGCTCATCGGTTAGCGATAGCTCTCTCGTTCTCTGGAGTAGCAGGGCGTTCTCTATGCCCACCGCTACCTCGTTGCCTATGCCCACGAGCAGTTCTACCTCATCATCGCTGAACTGGCGCTCACGTCGGTCGGCGAGCAACAACGCCCCTATCGGCATGTCCCTGGACCGGATGGGCACAGTGATGTGCGCTCGCATCCCTTCCTTTTCTATTGTCGCTGCTATCCGGGTGGCATTGGCCCCGGTGGACAAGCTGAACGGTGTCAAGACAGGCTCCTGCCATTCCAGGACACGCTTGATTTCCTTCTCCTTCAGCTTTATAAGTCCAATGCTGCCAACAGCATCCTCTGAAACCCCGATGTGGGCCTTTAGGGTAAATTCGCCAGATTGCAGGTCTAAAAGGTAGATGCCGCCAATATCGGTCTGCATGACATCGAGAACAGTTGCCAGGGACTCATTTAAGAGCTCGTCCAGTTCGAGGGAACGGTTCACTGCCTGGGCAACATCACGAAGGGCCTCCACCCGCCGGGCAGCGCTCTCGCGCTCCTCCTCCGCCTGCTTGCGCTCGGTGATGTCACGGTAGTTGATGACTACACCATTTACTCGACTATCTTCGAGAAGATTCCTTCCTATACATTCCATCCAATGCCATGAGCCGTTTTTGTGCCTGCTACGAATTACCACGGTTGCAGCCTCACCAGGATTGTCCACGACGAATTGATACGCTTTTATAGCTTCTGATACGTCGTCTGGGTGAATCGTTTCAAAGGCCGGCTTTCCAACCCAATCATCCGGCCCATATCCCAAGATCCGTTCAACGGAGGGGCTTTCGTAAAGTACGTTTCCGTCGGCACCAATGATGGTGATGCCATCTGAGGACTTCTCGGTAAGCGTTCGGAAACGTTCCGCGCTTTCCCGAAGTGCCTCCTCCGCCCGCTTGCGCTCGGTGATATCATAAGAAACGTTCTGAACAGAGATAACTTTACCACTTGTATCTTTGACAGGTTGAATATTCGAGTAGAACCATCTATTGCCGGTAGGAAGTGGAACCTCATCCTCAAATTCAAGCCGTACCCCTGACTCGAAAATACGGCGAGCCCTCTCTACGTAAACATCAGCCGTGTCAGGGAAGAAATCGTAGAGTGACTTTCCGACAACATCTTCAGGAATTGAACCAAGATTCTTGGCTCCCGTAACATTTATCAATAAAATACGACCATTGGAGTCATATGCTGTTAATGGCTCGATAAGATTATCGATTAGCAATCGGTACTTCTCCTCGCTATCCTTCAGCTCCTCCTCAGCCCGCTTGCGCTCGGTGATGTCTGTGACAACTTCAATTGCTTTAAGGACCCTTCCATCCGGGTCTGGCAGTGGTGCCGAAACCACTTCATAATATCTTCCGTTGACACCTAGCAATTCAACTCTCTCTATCTGTTTGCTCTTTATTGCTTCTATCATGGGACAGGGATCACAAGGCTTTTTCAATCCCATATAAGCCTCATAGCACAATCGTCCCATTAAGTCACCGAATCTCTGTTGCAGAGTTTCGTTTTGGAACAGGACTTTGTAATCAATTCCAACAATGTCAATGCCAATTTCTATAGTGGCCAGGCCATCCATAAGAGACTGCAACCTGTCTCTTTCTGAACGTATGGTTTGCTCCGCCCGCTTGCGCTCGGTGATGTCCACAAAGGAAGCGACCATGCCTTTAGGGTTGCCTTCCCCGTCAGTTAGCAGGCTGGCAGAAATCTGTGCATTGAAAGTTGAGTCATCTGCCTTCCGCGCTGTAAGTTCGCCAAACCAGTCCCTCTTTTCCAGCAAGGCCTTCTGAATCTCAGCAGCTTGCTCCTCCATCTGCCAGAATTGAATCGCGGGTCTGCCCAGAATCTCCTTGTCGCCGACATATCCCCACATCTGTAGGAAAGATGGATTGACATATGTCAGATTCCCTTCTATGTCACTGAGTGCAATAGCACTTAGCGAGGATTCGATGGCATCATCTTTTGTTTTTAATTCTTCCTCCGCCCGCTTGCGCTCGGTGATGTCTTCATAGGTACCGAGGACACCTATGACATTGCCCTCCGTGTCTCGCAGCGGCACCTTGTTGGTCCTGGCCCATGCTTGGGTGTCGTCAGCTCGGAGATAAGGCTCGATAATGTCGTATTCGGGAATACCTGATTCCATAACCCTCCTATCGTACTCCAGAAACGAATCCGCCTGCTCTTTTTCCCATGGAAGATCGAAGTCGCTCTTTCCGACAACCTCCTCTGAAGACTTCAGTCCTACCACCTCCAGCCAGGTGCGGTTGCCGCCGAGGTAAATTGAATCACGATCTTTCCAGAAGACTGCAGCAGGGATTGAGTCCAATACAGTCTGCAACATGTACCGTGAATTACGCAGCTCTTCCTCCGCCCGCTTGCGCTCGGCAACTTCTCTCTCCAGCTGAGCCACCTTCTTATCTAGCATGGTGATAAGGCGTTTACTATATTCGGCAAAATAGAGGGATGGCTCAAGAGGGGCAACCCCGGGAGGCGATGGGAGACCAGACTTAGCTTTTTCATATATTTCAGATAGTATCTGGACAAAGGCGTCAGGCCTAGCAGCCCTGCGGATGAAAGCGTTAGCCCCCAGGCTCCGGGCAAACTGCTCATCCTCGTCAGAGGTGTAGGTAGCTGTGTAGAATATGAATGGGATATGCCGTAGTTGCTTATCCCGCTTCCACAAGTGGCATAGCTGAAAACCATCCATGCTAGGCATCAGAATATCGGCTACAAGGATGTCCGGCTTTTCCTTAAAGGCTTGCTCCAATGCCTCCGCACCGTTGGCCACAGCGATTACCTCATGACCATAGACCTGGAGCTGTTTCACTAATAAATTGCGGCTGTCTTCATTACCTTCGGCTACTAACACCTTCATAACTACCACCTCATTTCATGGAGCGGTTAGTCTGGCCGACGTCGGCCAGACTAACCCCGAACCCCCGCTTTTGGATTTTGCTCATTATTTGTTCTAGGGAAGTACGAGCGACAGGCTTCTACAATTGCTCTCTGTGTTTTCCCAGTTCCTCCTCCGCCTGCTTGCGTTGGGCTTTCCCCTTCCATAACTCGGCGACCCGCCTACGCAGCTCTTTGGTCTCAGTCTATTTCTTCATAAGCGTGCCCTAACAAGCAAAAAGCCTTCCTCCTACGAGAAAGGCTTTAACCTTCTCAATCTTCGGTAGCCCGGCAGTCCTGGTCCGGTCTTCTAACATTGGTCCCATGTCTTTGCACCCCGCGAATTCTCGCGGTTTGCCTTTCCCGGAGCCTTATACTTATTTGTTAATCTGGGCTATTCGCTATTGAGCCTCCTTTTGGGAAAAAATACTACTTATTATGCTTTTTGTCAAATCTGCGAACGTGCCCAGCACATTGGTAATACATCACCGCTAGCCCATTTCTGTGTGAAGCCTCAGTTTTCCCGTCTATTAATAGATCATTGCATAGAGCGCCTCGGGCTAAACGCTCACATTGACGATAACATAAGATGCGCCTTTTGTCTGTCGGGAAAGTATGTATTTTTAGTGTAGGGAAACCTTGACAAAATTGTGATTTTTTTTGTGGGGAGGGTTTGATATTCTGGCCGCCCGCCGGCTTTCCCCCCCCACCTGCCTTGAGATGTGTTTAATATCGGGTAGCCTTGAGCATCCAATCCAGGCGTTGTTGGAACCGATGCTCCAACCTACCCAAATAGCCATAAGCCATGAGCGGGTAGGCTGGCCGACGTCGGCCAGCCTACCCGGCGGATCGAGGCCACGCGGCGGATATTGGGTCTCAATGTTGTTCTGTCAGGAGACGTGGGGATTGCCACGTCCCCCGACCCCAATCTATCGGGGGACACTTCGGCCCAAACCGTCCGATAAATCGGACTCTCGCAAGGCGGAGGGGTCCTCGCAATGACTGAGAACATAATTGTATTTGCTTATCAATAATAGAATTTATGAATTAATGTTGAAGAATCACCGTTCATCTGGTCGACCACAGGCGCTAGAAATATCAGCCTCGTCGGTTTATAATAATCGCTGGCGATATTTTGTTCACAGCGCTCCGTTATAAAAAACCTGGCTCTAGTTTCAACGGAGATTTTTAAAAGTGGGTTAAGGGTGAAAAATTGGCTATGGAGAAGCTGAAAGCGCTTACTATCGAGGGAGTGGATGCTCGCCGGGAGGAGCTTATCGAGCTGAGCCTGAGGATCCACAACAGCCCCGAGCTGGGCTTCCAGGAGGTAAAGGCATCCGGCTGGCTCACCGAATACCTGGAGAGAAACGCTTTCGAGGTCGAAAAGGGGATATGCCAGTTGCCAACCGCCTTTCGCGGGAGCTACGGCTCGGGGAAACCGACCATCGCTCTTCTGGCCGAATACGATGCCCTGCCAGAGGTGGGACACGCCTGTGGACACAACATAATCGCTACCGCTGCGGTGGGCGCTGCCGTTGCCCTGAAGGGTATCATCGACCAGGCAGGGGGTAGCGTGGTTGTTATCGGCACACCCGCCGAGGAGCTCTACGGGGGCAAGGTGCTCATGGCAGAACGGGGCGCCTTTGACGATATAGATGCCGCCATGATCGTGCACCCCAGCGTGGTGGACATGGTAAGCATCCAGGCACTGGCCTGTATCGGACTGGAGGTGGAGTTCAGGGGCAAAGCGGCCCACGCCGCCGCCTTTCCCCAGGAAGGGGTCAATGCACTGGAGGCGATGATCCAGGCCTTTAACGGGATAAATTCCCTCAGGCAGCATATCAGGGAGCGGGCACGCATCCACGGCATCATCACCCGGGGCGGCGACGCAGCAAACGTCGTGCCTGCTCACACCGAGGGGAGCTTCCTGGTAAGAGCCGTGGATGAGAACTACCTTGATGAATTGAAGCGTAAAGTGCTAAACTGTTTCGAGGCAGCAGCTCTGGCTACGGGGGCTAGCCTGGAGTATAAGTGGACCACATACTACGCCCCGCTCAATACCAACTCTGCCCTGGCAGAGGTTTTCACCCGGAACATGGAGGCCCTGGGGCGCAATCTAGCCCCCACCCTGGAGAGAGCACTTGGCTCAAGCGATGTGGGAAATGTCAGCCTGCTGGTGCCCACAATTCACCCCATGGTAAGAATCGCCCCGCTGGATGTCTTGCCCCACTCCCCGGAGTTCGCCGCGGCGGCAGCCTCGGCGGAGGGAAATCGCGGTCTCCTCGATGGGGCAAAGGCCCTGGCGATGACGGTGGTGGACCTGGTTACCAAATCGGATATAATGGACCGGATCAAGGGGGAGTTTCTTGCCACCGGTTAACGGGATATACCTGGGCATCGATGTGGGATCGGTGACCACCAAGTTTGCCGCGCTCGATGAAGAGGACCGGCTGGTCACCTCCCTCTATCTGCGCACCCAGGGCAGGCCCATCGCCATGATCCAGCAGGGGCTAAGGGAGCTGGCGACAAGGCTACCTCCAGGGGCACAGATAAAAGGCGTAGGCACCACCGGGAGCGCACGCTACCTGGCGGGGGTCATATTGAGCGCCGATGTGGTCAAGAACGAGATAACCGCCCAGGCGGTGTCAGCCCTCCACTTCGTCCCCGATGTGAAGACGGTTATCGAGATCGGGGGGCAGGACTCAAAGATGATTGTTATTAAAGAGGGGTTGGTTAGCCAATTTGGGATGAACACGGTTTGCGCTGCGGGCACGGGAAGCTTCCTGGACCAGCAGGCACAGCGCCTGAATATGCCCATCGAGGATTTGGGCAAGGAGGCACTTAAGAGCAAGAAACCAGTTAGCATAGCCGGTAGGTGCACCGTCTTTGCCGAGTCGGATATGATCCATAAGCAGCAAATGGGGCACAGCGTCGCCGATATTGCCTACGGACTCTGCCGGGCACTGGCACGAAATTTCCTTCACAATGTCGGCCTGGGAATGGAGATCCGGCCTCCCATCGTGTTTCAGGGGGGTGTCGCCTTCAACCGGGGCATGGTGAGGGCTTTCGAGGAAACCCTGGGAACCGGGGTAATTGTGCCCCCCCACCATGAGGTGATGGGGGCTATCGGGGCGGCGCTTCTTACCCATGAGGAGATGTCGATCGGCGGCAACGGGACGAGCTTCAGCGGGTTCGCCTTAGCGGAAGCCGATTTTCGTACCTCCTCCTTCGAATGCAAGGCCTGCCCCGGTGTATGCGAGATCTCCCAGGTCTTCGGGGACGGCAAGGTGCTTGCCAGGTGGGGTGGGCGATGCGACCTGTGGGAAGGCATGAGGACTTGAGATGAGAATCGCCCTGGATGCTATGGGTGGGGAAAATGCTCCCCGTGAGGTGGTACGGGGAGCGGTGGCGGCGGCCCGGGAGCAGGGCGTTGAGGTGGTTCTGGTAGGCAAGCGTAGCGCCATCGAGGCGGAGCTGGGAAACCATCGCACTAAAATCGCCATTGTAGATGCCAGCGAGGTGGTGGAGTTCGCCGACCACCCCGCTCAGGCGATTCGACATAAGCAGGATTCATCCATTGTGGTGGGCATGAACCTTCTGAAAAACGGCGAGGCATCTGCCTTTGTCTCGGCGGGCAGTACCGGGGCGGTGATGGCAGCCGCCACGCTTACGCTGAAGCGTATCAAGGGGATTGAGCGTCCCGCCCTGGGCTTCCTCTTTGTCCTCCCCTGGCACTCCGTGCTCCTGATCGATGTGGGAGCCAACGCCGATTGCAGGCCGAGCCAGCTTGTACAGTTTGCACAAATGGGAAGCGTTTATATGGAAAGGATCTTCGGGCTGTCGCGCCCCAGGATCGGACTCCTCTCTAACGGGGAGGAAGAGACCAAGGGGAACCTTCTGGTGAACGAGACCCACCGGCTGCTGAAGGACACCGGACTTAACTTCATAGGGAATGTGGAGGGAAACGATATACCCCGCAGTATCGCCGATGTTATCGTCACCGATGGCTTCACCGGCAATGTGGTGCTCAAGACTGGCGAGGGGATTGGTGAGATGGTACTCGAGTCGCTGCATAATGCGGTCATGAGACGCCTCTACACCAAGGCGATCGGCTTCACGTTGAAGCGTACCCTGCGCAGCGCCATCCAGTCCCTGGACTACGCCGAGCACGGTGGGGCGCCCCTCCTGGGGGTAAACGGTAATGTAATCATCGCCCATGGGCACAGCGAGGCCAAGGCGATTAAGAACGCCGTCTTTATTGCCAAAAGGTCGGTGGAGCAGGATATAGTGGAGGCAATAAAGACGGGGGTTAGCTAACGGAAAGGGGTAATTATGGAAAAACCAGTCGAAGTCGATGACAACACCTTCGACCAGAGTGTGCTTCAGGCTAAAACGCCGATGCTGGTGGACTTCTGGGCACCCTCGTGTGCCCCATGTAAAGCGGTGGCCCCCATACTGGACGACCTGGCAGAGGAGTACAAGGGGCGGCTGGGCATCGTCAGGCTCAATGTGGATGAGGGTCCACGAAGTGCCACCAGGTACGGCATTTCCGCCATTCCAACCATGCTCCTTTTTAAGGACGGCAAGCCGGCAGGTCAGATCGTGGGCTTCAGACCCAAAGCCGAGCTCAAGAAGGCTTTGGACGAAATACTCACCTGACGCCAGAGGGGAAATGGCGGCTCAAGCACCAATTAGTGACACCAAAGGGAGTTAGCTACGGATAGAGCCTATGATGTGATCATTGTCGGGGGCGGGCCGGCGGGGTTGACCGCCGGGCTATATGCCTCACGGGCCAGGTTGCGCAGCCTGCTGATCGAAAAGGTGATCTTTGGCGGTCAGATCACCAATGCCCCGCATGTGGAGAACTACCCCGGCTTCCCCGAAGGCATATCCGGGCTGGAGCTGGGCGAGCTCATGCACCGGCAGGCGATACAACATGGTCTGGAGACCATCACCGCCGAGGTGCACCGGATCGGGCGTGAGGGGGGTGGAAACACAATCGAAACCACCGAGGGCGAGTTTTCCGCAAGAGCGGTGATAGTCGCCGCAGGTGCGGAGCTCAAAAGGCTGGGGGTCCCCGGGGAGGAACGGCTCTCGGGCAGAGGGGTCTCCTATTGTGCTACCTGCGATGGCCCCTTCTTCAAGGATAGGGTGGTAGCGGTAATAGGTGGCGGGGACTCAGCGGTGGAGGAAGGGCTGGTGCTCACCAGATTCGCCTCCAGGGTAATCCTGATTCACCGCCGCGATCAGCTTCGCTCCTCAAGGCTGCTCCAGGAGAGAGCCTTCGCCAGTGAGAAAATGACCTTCCTCTGGGACAGCGTGGTAGATGAGATTCTGGGCGATGACCGGGTCACCGGGCTCGCCGTGCGCAACGTAAAAACCGGAGATTGCTCCAGACCGGATGTATCCGCGGCCTTTATCTATGTGGGACAAAGCCCCAACACCGACTGCCTGGGGAATCTCATCAAACTGGATGAAGAGGGACGCATTCCCACCGACGGGCGACTGGAAACGGAGATAGGGGGAATCTTTGCTGCGGGCGATATCCGTAAAAGCTCAGCACGACAGGCTATCACTGCCGCCGGGGATGGGGCTACCGCTGCCCTTTCAGCAGATAAATTCCTTGCCGAACAGAAATAATCCTTTCACTTCTCATACTCCGCACCCTTCTACTTAAGACAGAAGGTGGCACCTGCACCGCTTTCATCTCCTATCCATTCTCCCCCGCTACCATTACCTTACGTCTGTAATCGCCTAACCTATGCCCCACGGCCATAATAAGCCCAAAACGGGTACAGGCAGTCAGAGTTTAGGCTACAGACGTAGAAGACATCGCGCTTTACCAGGTACACATAACTGATCTATGAATATTCTCTTCAGCACCTCTAAGACAGCGCTTCACCGAATAGTCGGGCACTGGCAGAGGTACACTGTTATAGAAACCTTAAGCGACATGACATCGCATCCGCCCTGGCGGCATGCTCCATGCCATTGTAACCATCAACACTATATATTAATAGCTCTAAGGGCTAAATTTCTTAAATTTGGTGCGTTTTAAGGGAGTTTGGAGCGACGGCGCAGGCATAAAGTAGAGTCCTTAATGGTTAGAGGTATTAAAGCCTCCCCGCATCACTAACTCCGATGTGCCAGGTCGTATGAAAACTCCACCTGCTCCCCTTTCACAGAGACGGGTTGATAGAATCTTGATATAGCCTTTTGGACTATAATACTCTGGGATTTGCCACCACAAACGATTTCCTGAGGATATCCAGCAGGCTTCCCCATCTCCTGAAGATTAAAAAATGGAAGCAGGAACCTAAAGACCCATGGGCCTGGATTCCCGCCTGCGCGGGAATGACATGGGCGTTGAGCTTGTCCCGAGGCCAACAGGTCGGCCGACGCTTCGGCCCATATCAGGGCTCTATTTTCATGGCAATTACAGAGAAACACACCCCATATTGTCATTGCCACCCTGTCATGCTGAAACAAGTTCAGCATCCCCTAATGACGATTTTATTTGTGTCGACTGCGGCTCGCAATGATATATGGATACAACCAATCCTCGTGAGGTAATCGAAATGCCGCACCACCTCCATCACCACCATATACCTGTATTCACCCTCGGTGGTGACGTTGGCAAGCGGCATGATGTATTACGAGGTATATTTTTCTGAAGTTCTACACCGGGGTATTCGCTTTTCCTGATTTCCTCACAAAATCCACACACTAGGAAAAATTCCAGCCCAAACTATAGGAGCACCAGCAAGGGCCTGTTTAGGAACGGGGACGAGAGTTTAATTCAACCTGCTTAACTACTCGTCCTCTATCCCCAGTTCCTTAATATAATCGACAGCTTCCTGCACCGTCTTTATCCCCTCTGCTTCCTCGTCCGGTATCCGTATCTCCCTGCTGTCATCGCTGAACTCCTCCTCCATGGCCATAATAAGCTCCACCAGGTCCAGGGAGTCAGCGTTAAGGTCATCGACAAAGGAGACAGCGGGCTCCACCTGATTCTCCTCGACGCCTAGCTGATCGATGATGATTTTCTTCAGCCTTTCGAAGACGGTGGCCACCTTTTCACCCCCTTTCTCCACTTGACTGGGCACTCACCGTGCCTAAAACCCCGTTTATGAATTTCGGGGAATTGTCGCTGCCAAAGGTCTTGGCCAGCTCTACGGCCTCATTAATGGCCGCTCTCACGGGCACCTCATTATTGAATAAAATCTCGAAGATGGCAAGCCTCAGGATGTTCCTATCGATAGTCGCCAGTTGTGCCACCGGCCATGCGGGGGCATAGGTTTGAATCATGCTATCAATCCTGTCTTTGTTTGTCAACACGCCTTCCACCAGTTCCCAAACGAAAACCACCCCATCCTCAGGCAGCGACGACTCCGCCACCTGCCGCGATACCACCCCCTCGATATCATGGCCTACCGAGTCCACCTCGAATAGTGCCTGAAGCGCAATAACCCTCGCCTTTCTCCTGGTCCCCATCTTCGCCCTGTTTATCTGCTCGCCTGACCTCTGGATACTGGCCTTGGCCCCCAGCACACCCCGCCATTATAACAATCGTTCTAGCAGGCATACTCATGGTGAAATTAGTCTAGCAGATAATATGCAGGGGCCTCTAGATGCTCATCACCCTTAACGAGCTTGCATCCTCGACGTTTAAAATCTGCGCTTCCTGGTTAATCCTCTTGATCAGCCCATTCAAAACCTGTCCGGGACCGATCTCAACAAAGGTGGAAACTCCCGCGCTCACCATATACTCTACGCTCTTCTGCCATTGCACACAACTGGAGAGCTGCAGAAGGAGCTCCTGCTTAATTTCAGCAGCGTCGGTCACTGGCCGAGCGGTGCTATTTACCACGATGGGCACGCTGGAATCGCGGAAGTTAAGCTGGGAGATCTCCTGAGCCATCCCCTCAGCGGCGGGCTGCATCAGGTGGGAGTGGAAGGCACCGCTTACCCTGAGCGGCACTATACGTCGTGCCCCCATAGCCCGGGCCAGGTCCATAGCCCGAACCAGCGTTTCCCTGGAACCCCCGATCACGATCTGAGCGGGTGAGTTCAGGTTGGCGATCTGAGCCCCGGTCTCCTGGCATACCTCCTCAACGGATAACTCATCGAGCCCTATGATTGCCGCCATGCCCCCGGGGACCCTCTCCCCTGCCTCCTGCATCAACCTCCCCCTTTGCCTGGTAAGCTGAACTGCTTCCTTGAAATCGAGCACCCCGGCGGCTACCAGGGCGGTATACTCACCAAGGCTATGCCCCGCCATAAACGCGGGAAAGAGCAGCCCCCCGGCCATGCTGGAAGCGGCTTTCAGGCAGGCCACGCTCACGGTGAGGATCGCCGGCTGGGCATTAACTGTTTGCGCCAGCTCCTCCGCAGGTCCCTCAAAGCAAAGCCTGGATAGGGGTAACCCCAGCGCATCGTCTGCCTCCTCAAAAACCTCCCTGGCCGGAATAAAGGTATCATAAAGGTCACGCCCCATCCCCACCCGCTGCGAGCCCTGCCCGGGGAACACATAGGCAAGATTGCCTCGTTGCTCAGCCAAAGTCCACTCCTGAAAATGCGGTGCGCATATTTATTCCTTCTTCTTTGCCTTTATCTCGATCACTTCCCGCCCCTCATAGGTTCCGCAGGTGAGGCAAACATGATGTGCCAGCTTAGGGCTGTGGCACTGGGGGCAGTAATCGATGGGTGGCAAACGCAACGCCTGGTGCGCACGCCGCTTTCCCTGACGCTCCTTAGCCGTCTTCTTTTTGGGTAGCGCCATTCTTTCTTCCTTTAGACCAATCCTCTATTAAAGCTTAACTTAAAACTCCGGTTAAGAGCGCCCATCCTCATCCCGCAAACCGTAGACCACTACCGGCGCCAAACCGGCTTCGACGCCGCCATTGGGGCAATCACAGGGGCCAAGATTCAGGTTGTGCCCACAACGAGGGCATAGCCCGGAGCAATCCTTACGGCAGAGAGGTTTCATCGGTTGAGCCAGAAGTGAATACTGGCGCACCGCCTCATTCAGGTCAATCTCCTTGTGCTCATCTATGGTAAAAGCGTCTCCCTCAGCCTCCGATAAATACTCCTCCTCGATCCTCAGGGTCAAGGGCTGGCCAAAGGAACCGAGGCACCGGCTACAAACCACCTTAAGCGTGGTCTCGATGGTACCCCCGACAAAGATGCCGCGATCGGTGCGGTGCAGGCTCACCTCCCCATGGATGGGGGAATCGCCGCTTTCGCTTATACTGTAATGGCGCTCAGAGCCTACCTTCTCCTTAAGCTGCTGCGAGACATCGATTATCATGGCTCTTCAGTAGAGTTGGCTTATTATAGCTACAACACCACCACCTGTCAAGTGCGGTTGCCAACCATACGCCTGTATGCTAACATAAGGCATTATTACTTGGCAAGTCAAGCTAAGGAGGATTAAATGCCAAAATTGTATTTTCTTGACGTGACCAATCGGGATGCGGTACAGGCATCGCGCATCATCATGGCCAAGCTACAAAAGACCATGCTCAACTTCTACCTCGCGGAGATGGGTATCCATCAATCGGAGTTCGCCTTCCCCACGGTAAGACACGAGCGAAACTATATTCAGGGTAATCTAGAGCTAAAAGAGCAGGGGATTTTCGGAGACCTGGTGCTGGAGGGCTGGTGCCGTGCCATCGTTAGGGATGTGAAGGATTCACTTGCCTCCGGTGTACGCGACCTCAACATCTCCATCTCCACGTCGGATCAAATGATCCTTCACAAGTTCCGCGGCAAGCTGGACCGGGAGCAGGTTATCCGTGAGATGACGGAGGCCGCAAACTACGCCAAGAGCAACGGGGTAAAGACCCTGGGGGTGAATGCCGAGGACGCCTCACGCACCGATATGGGTTATCTCACCGAGTTCGCCCAGGCAGCCAGGGAGGCCGGGGCCGACCGCATAAGGTACTGTGATACCCTGGGCTACGATACCCCCATGAGCATTTATGAGCGGATAAAAGCACTGGCGGAAAAGGTGAAGATACCCATTGAACTCCATTGCCACAATGACCTGGGCATGGCGGTAGCCAACTCCATTGCCGGGGCTAAAGGAGCGCTCGACGCCGGCGTGGATAGCTATATCAATACCTCGGTGAACGGGGTTGGCGAGCGAGCGGGGCAGACGGACCTCATAAGCTGCATCCTGGCCCTCAAGTTTGGCCGGGATATGCAAGACTGTGAGATCGCCGACCCCCTCGATCTCACCGTGGCCGACAAGCTGGCTAAATATGTCTCCTATGCATTTGGCATCCCCATCCCCATAAACCAGCCCGGGGTAGGGTTCAATATCTTCGCCCATGAGGCCGGCATCCACGCCGATGGCGCCCTGAAGGACCGCCGCAACTATGAGCTTTTCGAGTACGAGATACTGGGGCGGGGGGAGGATGCGCGTATCCCAACCGGCCGCATAATCACCACCGGCGAGTTTGGCGGTATCGCCGGGTTCCGCCATGTCTGCGAGGATATTGGCATAACCTTACCCGACGACGAGAGTGCCAAACCTATCCTGGAACTGGTGCAGTTCGCCAGCGCCCATACCCAACTGCCGCTCACCAACGATGAGCTTTGCTTCATCGCCAGCCATCCCGAGGAGTCGAGGAAGATCCTTACCCTAAATCCTTAGGATGGCGGGGCTCCCCTATATAAAAAAGGGCTGCAAAACAACAAATGCCAGCCTCCGCCAAATATAGTGAATAGGGCCGATGATAGGCGAGCCCCCAGGAAAACCAGCCCCGCCGCCTAGGGAGCCGCCACCTTCGCCCCAAGGAGACGAATATCGTTCAGATAGATAATCGATAAGTTTAAAAAATAGGCTACAATATATTCTATCACCCATAAAGGAGAGTTAGCTTGGAGTATTTCTTAACTGAACAGCAAAAGCTCGTAAAGAGCCTGGCTCGAAGGATTGCCGAGGAAAGGATACTGCCGGTGCGGGCCGAGCTGGACCAGAAGGAGGAGTTTCCCTGGGCAATTGTCAGGGATATGGCCGATTCAGACCTGTTCAGGATCTTCATACCCGAGCAGTATGAGGGCCTGGGAGAGGGCAGCTTCGCCCTATGCATAGCCGTTGAGGAGCTGAGTCGGGCCTGCTGCGGCGTTGCCCTGATCTACGCTGCAGACGCACTGGGCTCTTTGCCCATACTGCTCTACGGAAGTGACGAACAGAAGCAGAAGTACCTCCCCGATATTGCCGCTGGAACCAAGCTTACCGGCTTTGGCCTGACCGAGTCCGGAGCGGGAAGCGACGCTGCTGCGATAAAGACAACCGCCACCCGCGATGGCGACGACTACATCATCAACGGTACCAAGCAGTTCATAACCAATGGCGGTGAGGCTGAGATATACACCATCATCGCGCTGACCGACCCCTCAAGGGGCAACCGCGGCTCCAGCGCCTTCATTGTAGAGAAAGGAATGCCCGGGTTCACCTTCGGCAAGAAGGAGCAGAAGATGGGAATCCGCACCTCTGCCACCTGTGAGCTTGTTTTCCATAACTGCCGGGTGCCCAGGGAGAATCTGGTGGGCAAAGAGGGACTGGGGTTTATCGTGACCATGAAAACCCTGGACGTATCCCGCCCCGGTGTCGGTGCCCTGTCGGTTGGGCTGGCCCAGGGTGCACTGGAAGCGGCGGTGGCCTATGCCCAACAGCGGAGACAGTTCGGGCAGCCGGTCTCCGCCTTCCAGGCAATTCAGCACATGCTGGCCAACATGGCTATGGAGCTGGAAGCGGCAAGGGCGCTGGTCTATGCTGCAGCTAAAACCATAGACAGCGGAGCCAGGGACTTCACCGAGGAAGGGGCTATGGCCAAGGTATTCGCCACAGACATGGCGATGAAGGTAACCACGGACGCGCTGCAGGTATTCGGTGGCGTGGGCTACATGCGCGACTACCCCGCGGAGAAGATGATGCGCGACGCCAAGATCAACCAGATATACGAGGGCACCAATCAGGTACTGAGAAACGTTATCGCCATCCAATTACTCAAAAGGAAGGCACAGCGCGAATGAATATCGTGGTATGTATTAAGCAGGTGCCGGGCACGACGGAGATCAAGATAGACCCCCAGACCAACACGCTGGTGCGGGAGGGGGTAGAGAGCATCATCAACCCGTTTGATTGTTATGCCCTGGAGGAAGCTGTTCGCCTGCGGGAAAGGTGCGGCGGCAAGGTCACCGTCATAAGCATGGGGCCTCCCCAGGCGGAGGAGGCGTTAAGGGAGACCATCTCCCTCGGCGCCGATGAGGCCATCCTGCTAAGCGACCGAGCCTTCGCCGGCTCCGATACCTGGGCCACCGCCTATGTCCTCTCCAGGGCTATGACCAGGATAGCTGACTACGATGTCATTATCTGCGGCAGGCAGACACTGGACGGGGACACCGGCCAGGTAGGTCCCGGGCTTTCCGAGATGCTTAGGATACCATTTGTCGCTTATGTGAGCAGGGTGGAGGAGATAAGGGACGGGTATATCAGGGTTCAGCGGATGGTCGAGGAGGGCTACGAGACCATCGAGATGGCCCTTCCCGCGGTGATAACCGTGGTCAAAGAGATAAACGTGCCCCGCCTGCCATCGCTGCGCGGGTCGATGAAGGCCAAGACAGCACAGATACCCGTATGGTCAGCTGGGGATATCGGGGTAGAGGAGGACAAGGCCGGCATCGCCGGCTCTCCCACCCGGGTGGTCAAGATATTCTTCCCCAAGAGAGAGAGGAAGAGTGAAATGCTAGACGGGAGCGTGGAAGAGCAGGTGGAACAACTCGTGCAGAAGCTGGAGGGTATAGCCTAGCCTCTATTGTATACCACATCCTCAAAATTGGGGGAACGCTTACGACAAATGATATCTTACTCTACATTGGCTCTACGGTAATCATTCTGTGGGGATTAGCTCACATTGCCTTTACTAAAGGGATCGTTAGCGGTTTTGAGCCCATATCAAGAGACAACAAGCTTGTTTTTACAATGGAGTGGATCGCAGAGGGTCTAACGCTTTGCTTCATAGGCATGCTCGTACTGCTAATCACCGCCCTGGAAGGAACTGAAAACTCAGTATCGATTTTTATGTACAGGGCATCCGCCGTGATGCTCATCTTTATGGCGGTATTAAGTTTATTTACTGGGGCTAGAACACCAAATATACCTTATAAGCTTTGTCCACCCATATTTACGACTGCTGCAATACTGTTTATCGTGGGTAGTGTGGTGTGAACAGGCGGCTGTGCAAAAAAGGGCGCTGACAGGTTGACATAGCACTAAACAGCTAGATGGCCGTCAGGACAGTCGCGGATACATATATCAAAGTGATCAACGCAAGCATTACTGACTCACCTACCCTCGTGGTCCAGGTCCTCTTCCCCGAGAGAGAGGAAGAGCGAGATGCTCCAGGGGAGCACGGAAGAGCAGGTGGAGCAACTGCTGAAGAGGATTATTTAGGAGTCGCGTATATAGGAAATGAACAGCTATGTTGAGATAAAGCGTAACGCTCCGAGGTCATCATCCGGCTTGACCGGATGATCCAGGGAAATGGATAAAGACTACTACGTTTACGTCCTGGCAAGCCAGAGGAATGGGGCTCTATATGTTGGGGTTACTTCAAATCTGCTTAAAAGGATATAGGAACACAAGAACAAGGCGATGGAAGGTTTTACACAGAAATATAGTGTTAATAAGTTAGTGTATTTTGAACAGTATAGTGATCCGGAGAATGCGATTAAACGGGAAAAGAGGTTAAAGAAATACAACCGCCAGTGAAAATTGGAATTGATAGAAAAAGAGAATCCAGAATGGAGGGATTTGTATACTGACTTAGTTTCTGAATTGCCCGATCAAGTCGGGCAATGACAGGTATGGTGGAAGTCGTGCAGTGATAAATATTACATGGGTAAGGTGAACATAGATATGTTGGATATAAAAAGGGGACAACATAACAAGATGATAACACCCCAAGGTCATCATCCGGCTTGACCGGATGATCCAGGAAGCATGCTGAGTCAATTTCTGGATTGCCCGATCTCCGAGCAAAGCATCGGAGTCCGATATTTCATTCGGACAAGTCGGGCAATGACAGGTTCGGTGGATACCGAGCAACGATAGGTAGAGACTGTTGAAGGGTGAGCCTATCTCCGCAATAATCACAGGGGTTGATGAAGTTAAGTACTAGCCCATTTTAGGTAGAATATTGACAATCAAGATCGACCTTGAAAAATGTACCGGCTGTGGCTCGTGTGAGCCTGCCTGCCCCTTCGGCCTGGTCGAGATAGAGAACGATAAGGCGCGTATCAATGAAGGCTGCAACCTGTGCGGCGCCTGCGTGGAGGCCTGCCCCGAGGAAGCCATAATCATAGAGGTGGTGGTGCAGGAGGTCAGCGAGGGCTTCAGCGGGGTTTGGGTATTCGCCGAGCAGCGGGATGGCAGGCTGAAAAGCGTAGCTTACGAACTGCTTGCCGAGGGCAGAAAGCTTGCCGACAAGCTGGGGACGGAGGTATGCGCAGTATGCCTCGGCCATAACGTAGAAGGAGCAGAACAGCTTGTTACCTACGGCGCCGACAGGGTCTATCTGGCAGACGACCCCGCGCTGGCAGACCACCAGGAGGACTACTACACCCGGGCGCTAGTCGATCTGATCCGCAAGCACAGGCCGGAGATACTTCTCGCCGGTGCCACCGCGATGGGACGTTCCTTCATCCCCAGGGTTGCCTCTATCCTCTATACCGGGCTTACCGCCGACTGCACCGGCCTAGACATTGACCCCGAGAGCAAGCTCCTGCTGCAGACACGCCCCACCTTCGGCGGCAACGTCATGGCCACCATCGTGTGCCAGGCGAGAAGGCCGCAGATGGCTACCGTCCGCCCCCACGTGTTCAAGAAGGGAGCGCCTGACGAGAATAATCAAGGAGAGGTAATAAAGGTGGACTTCGACAGGGAAGCCATCACGGCAAGGACCAAACTTCTCGATTTCGTTGAGGATCTATCCGAGAAGGTCAAGCTGGATGATGCCGATGTCATTGTATCCGGCGGCCGCGGGCTGGGGAGGCCGGAGAACTTCCAGATCGTGAAGGAGCTGGCCGATTCCTTGGGGGCAGCGCTGGGTTCCTCACGTCCGCCTGTGGACGAGGGCTGGATTCCCTATTCACATCAGGTCGGGCAGACGGGGAAGACCGTATGCCCCAGGCTCTACATCGCCTGCGGCATCTCCGGGGCGGTCCAGCACCTGGCTGGCATGCAGACCTCCGATGTCATTGTCGCCATCAATGAAGACCCCAACGCGCCCATCTTCGAGGTAGCCACCTATGGAATCGTCGGAGACCTGTTCCAAGTAGTTCCCATGCTGACCGACAGATTAAGGAAGTCCCGGGGGCTGGCGTAGCACAACCCACATCGGCTTTTCAATCGCCAGTGGAGCAAGCCCCTCACTCCTACGGCTCAGCACGCTGTTACTCCCACGCTGAAAAAGGGGATGCCAGAACCATGAATATAGTTCTCTGGAGAAAGCGATGACGCAGATAGTACTAAAGCCTATCGGGATAGTGCGCAGCGAGGTCAAGGAACACAAGAGGGGAGGCTGGCAGGAGGTGACCTCGGAGATCGTGATCGACGAGGAATGGACAGAGCACCTCGATGGCCTCGATGAATTTTCGCATATCATGGTGGTCTTCTGGATGCATCTGGTACCAAGAGAAAATCGACCTCCGACGAGAATCCATCCCAGGGGCCGCGCCGACCTGCCCCTGGTTGGCCTGTTCGCCACCCGTGCACCCTCTCGCCCCAATCCCATCGGCGTGAGCGTTGTGAAGCTGCTACGTCGACATGACAACATCCTCACGGTGGCTGGACTGGACGCCATCGACGGCACCCCCGTGCTCGACATCAAATCATACATGACTCCGGTCGATAAACCTGAGGACATAAGGATGCCGGATTGGGTATCGAAGATAAGGACACAGCCGCGGCCTTAATCGACATCTACAATCGCCTGTTTGACAGGTACGGCCCGCAGGATTGGTGGCCCGCCGATGGACCCTTCGAGGTGGTCGTGGGGGCGATCCTCACCCAGTCGGCAGCCTGGACCAATGTGGAGCAGGCTATCTCCAACCTGAAGGGGGGAAATGCCCTAACCCCGGAGGCGCTTCATGATCTCCCCGTAGAGAGGCTAGCATTCCTCATCCGACCCTCCGGCTACTTTAACGCCAAGGCTCTGAAGCTCAAATCGTTCGTCGAAAGGCTCGATCGTAAATACGGAGGCGACCTCAATAGGCTATTTACTCTCGATACCGCCTCGCTACGCCAGGAGCTTCTGTCCATTCACGGGGTGGGGGAGGAGACCGCGGACTCCATACTGCTCTACGCCGCCCGGCGGCCCAGCTTCGTTATCGACGCCTACACCAAGAGGATAGTGAGTCGCCTCGGCCTCGCCCCCTCAAAGGATAGCTACGGGGATTTCCAGGCGCTCTTTGCCCAAAACCTCCCCCGGGATGAGCGCCTGTTTAACGAATACCACGCCCTGCTGGTGCGCCACGGCAAGGAGGTCTGCCGAAAAACTCCAGACTGTCCCCGCTGCTGCCTTAGAACCCTCTGTCCCTATTAGATAATCCACTTACAACGGGCGCTTCCCCGGGATGCCGGGACGCCTAGGGTAGCGCTGGGGGGTGGGGGTGAGCTTATCAACGACCACCAGCGCCCTTTCCTCCCCAAGCTCACCCAGGCTAACCCGCTTGACCTCCCTAAGCTGGCCCCCGAGCATGCCTATTGCTCTTGCTGCCGCCGCGACCTCATCGTCTATCTCCCCCTTCTTCATGGCGATAAAGGCGCCCCCCGGGGTACAAAAGGGCAGGGCCAGCTCAGCGAGCGTGGAAAGCTTGGCCACCCCCCGGGATAGCACGACATCGAACCCCTGGCGGTACCTCTCATCATGAGCCAGGTGCTCTGCGCGCTCGGCCAAGACCTCCACCCCCTCGAGACCGAGCGCGCCGGTGAGATGATGGAGAAAGGCAGCCTTCTTATGGACGGAGTCAACCAGTGTCAGGCCTATATCAGGGTAGAGGATTTTAAGCGGAACTCCGGGGAGGCCGGCACCGCTACCTATATCGAGTACATGCGAAGGCACCCCTTCAAGGGCAAGTGCGACGGTGAGGGAGTCGAGGAAGTGCTTCAACTGCACCTCCTCGTAGTCCACGATGGCAGTGAGGTTCACCCTCCTGTTCCAGCGGATAAGCTCTTCATAGTAGAGTTTAAAACGCGCCACCTGTTCCGGGTTGAGGGAGAGCCCCAGCCTATTGGCCCCGTCTACAAGCCTTTCCACGATAGGTATTATATTACTCCGACCGAGCATGGGACACCCCCCTGTCCAGGCGTTTACAGCACGGGTCAATATTTAGGAGCTATAAAGGGGAATCCATAGGGGAATCCCCTCTAGCAGGGGTATGGGGGTGGGCCGAAGTGTCGGCCCATATCAGGGCTCAGTTTTCGCGGCAATGACGGGTAAAAGCGGGCAAACGGTGACGTGTGGCTAATGTACTGTACGATTACAGAGCGTTTGACCTGGCTGCCCGTATCAAGGTAAAATAGGGATGCTTTGCATCAGATAATAGAGAGGAGCGAAAAGTGATCGGTATTAAATCGTACGGCGCTTATATACCGGTGTATAGACTTAGCGCAAATGAACTCGCCCGAGCCTGGGGGAGAAGAGGGGGAAAGGGGGAGAGAGCGGTGGCCAACTACGATGAGGACAGCATTACCATGGCGGTGGAGGCAGCCATCGATTGCCTCAGCGGCATGGAGCATGGCATCGTGGATGGCCTTTACTTCGCCTCCACCACGCCCCCTTACGATGAGAAGCTGTCCGCCAGCATCGTGGCCGCAGCGGCTGATATGCGCGACGACCTCTTCACCCTGGACCTGGGGAACACGTTAAGGGCAGGCACCAGCGCCATTAAGGCTGCCCACGACGCCATCAAGAGCGGCTCGGCAAAGAACATCCTGGTAACCGCAGCCGACTGCCGCCTGGCCCCGCCAAGCTCCGAATTCGAGCCCGTATTCGGCGATGGTGCCGCCGCTTTCCTCATCGGAGATTCGGATGTCGCCGTAGCCATCGAGTGCAGCCATTCCATCTCCAGTGACTTCCTCGATGTGTGGAAAAGGAGCGAGGATACCTACGTCCGCACCTGGGAGGACCGCTTTGTCCTGGAGCACGGCTATAGCGAAAAGCTGCAGCAGGTGGTCTCAGAGCTGCTCAAGAAGTGCGGCTTGACCCTCCAGGATTTCGCCAAGGTCGTATATTACGCTCCCGATGCCAGGAGTCACGGGAGGATGGTGAGGCGGCTTAAGCTTGACCCTGACAGGGTTCAGGACCCGATGTTCGATTCGGTGGGCAACACCGGCGCTGCTTTTGCCCCCATGATGCTGGTGGCCGCTCTGGAAGAGGCCAAGCCGGGGGACAGGATCCTGTGGGCGAGCTATGGCGACGGAGCCGATGCCCTCGTCCTGCAGGTAACCGACGGGATAGAGAAGGTCAGGGAGCGGCGCGGGGTAAGGCGCCACCGGGATTCGAAGATGGAGATACCCAACTATGAGAAATACGTCCGCTTCCGCAATCTCATGCAGGGAGAGGCGGACCGCCGACCCCAGTATATCAGCTCCCTGCCCATTATGTGGCGCGACCGCAAACAGGTTCTTTCACTTCACGGCTGCCGCTGCCGCAGTTGCGGAAACATCCAGTTCCCCATACAGCGGGTATGCGCCTACTGTCAGGCTAAAGACGATTACGAGGAGGTGAGGCTTGCCGACAGGAAGGCCACCGTCTTTACCTTTAGCATGGACGAGCGGGCAGTGGAAGTAGACCCGCCCCGTGTCTGGACAATAGATGACTTCGACGATGGCGGCCGAATCTACTGCACCATGACCGACCGCGATACCACACAGATCGAAATCGGCATGCGGGTGGAGATGACCTTCAGGAAGATCCACGATGGGGCTGGACTTCACAACTATTTCTGGAAATGCCGCCCGATAAGGGTATCATAGGAGGAAAAGACATGTCAGAGAGCATTAAAGATAAGGTTGCCATCATCGGGATGGGCTGCACCAAGTTCGGCGAGCTTTGGGATAAGGATGCCTATGACCTGGTTATCGATTCCGCCTATGAGGCCTATGAGGATGCCGGCATCGACCCCAAGGATATACAGGCAGCCTGGGTGGGCACCCTGATGGGCTCAACAGCGACACAGTTATCAGCACCGCTGAAGACCGACTACATCCCGGTCACCAGGCTGGAGAATGTTTGCGCAACCGGAATGGAGACGCTGAGGGCAGCGACCTTCGCCTTGATCGCCAAGGCGTATGACCTGGTGCTAGCTGTCGGCTTCGACAAGCTCAAGGACACCGGCTACGGTGGACTGCCCATGGCGGTGCAATCAGCGGGCAGCGAGAAGTGGCACCCAGTAATCGGCTCCGGGGATTCCGCCCCAGGGCGCTATGCCATGGCCGCTACCAGGTACTTCCACCGCTTTGGCCTGAGCGGGGAGGAGGGGAAGAGAACCCTGGCCAAGATATCGGTGAAGAGCCATCATAACGGCTTCCTCAACCCGCGGGCCCACCTGCGTATGGAGGTTACCGAGGAGCAGGTGATGAGCGCCCCCATGATCGCCTGGCCCCTTGGCCTGTTCGATGCCTGCGGGGTGACCGATGGTGGCTCGGCAGCCATCCTTTGTCGCACCGAGGACGCCAAGAAATACAAGGATGAATACATCACCATCAAGTCCTTCGGCCTCGCAGCAGGCCCGGGAATGGGCAAGGTACGCACCGACTACGACTACACCCACTGGGAGGAAACCATAAGGGCGGCACAGCAGGCATACGCCGATGCCGGCATAAAGGACCCCAAAAAGGAGATCGATATGTGTGAGGTCCATGACTGCTTCTCTATAGCCGAGCTGATGTGCTACGAAGACCTGGGCTTCTGCGAGAAGGGAAAGGCGAAGGAGCACATCGAAGCGGGTGAATTCGCCCTCGACGGTAAAAACCCCTTTAACGTCGGCGGCGGCCTGAAATCCTTCGGTCATCCCATCGGAGCCAGTGGTATCCGGGAGGTCTTCGAAGGTTATGTAGAGATCCTGGGACGCGCCCAGTTGCCCGAGCGCCAGTTGAAGGATGTGAGGCTGGCGCTGGCCCATAATCAGGGGGGCAACCCCGGCCGGTTCATATGCAGCATCTGCATCGTCGGCGCCCCTTAGATAACGCTTGAGGAGGTGCCCTATGGAAATCGGCGGGCATTGGGATACTATCTCAAAGGTTGTTCAGGAAGCGTTCAACAGTTGCTTGCATTGTGCGATAGCCACTGTAAACGACGATGGGGCGCCACACATTACACCGATAGGCTCTTTAATACTCCGTGACGATGCCACAGGATTCTATTTTGAAGAGTTCCTCAGCACCACGCTAAAAAATCTAGAGCGAAATAAGCGGGTATGTGTATTGGCTGTTAACAGCGACAAGAAATTCTGGTTTGAGTCTCTTCTCAGTGGAGAATTTACATCACCGCCTGCTGTGAGGATTATGGGTGTCGTAGGGGAAAAGCGAGAGGCAACGGAACAAGAAATCGCGCTATGGCAGAAAAAAGTACAAGCAGCAAGCCAGCTCAAAGGATATGAGATACTATGGAAAAACATGAGAACCGTCCGGGACATATACTTTGATTCGTTTGAACCTGTCCATACGGGATCTATGACCGGAAACCTTTGGGAAGATTAGTCGGGGTTATTACAGGCCTAAAAGGGATTATCAGCTTCGGGCAAGTGGCCTGTCCCCTGCCTTAGTACCAACCCGAATGTGAGGACCGGTGTCTCATAGCTAAGCTGGCCACTGTTCAACTGTTTTGAGAGAATTGCTCTCATCCCTGCTACCTCAATCCCAACTTCAGATAGCTACACATGCTGGGACTACTGCCCTTCGGTCTTGACACCCAACTGGCAGAGATGTAAAAGGTTAACCACCGGACGTAGCACGATGAAAAAATACCTGAAGAGACCAACTCTATGCAATTTGAGAAATCGACTGCTGACCCTTGCAGGAACCATCTCTTTAGGGCTTGCTATCCTTGGCATATTCCTGCCCCTTTTACCCACTACTCCCTTCCTCTTGCTAGCTGCAGCGTGCTATGCCAGAAGTTCAAGAAGGTTTAGCAATTGGCTTTTAAGTAACCGCTTTTTTGGAAAATTCATCAAGAACTACCAAGAGGGAAAGGGAGTCCCGTTAAAACTGAAGGCTTTCTCCATTTTACTACTGTGGATAACGATAGGATGTTCAGTCGCTTTTGCGGTTCAGATTATTGCCGTTAGAATCATCCTGGTTTTCATCGCTTTTGGCGTCACCATACATATTCTCTCGATTCGCACTCAACATCAATTATAGGTGATGTCCCTAAGAGTGCCAGGGCTCGTCTAAATGACGGTTAAAATGAGGGTCAGCGGCAATCTCAGCGTCCCGCTACCACCGAGGTCGCTTCGTCGCTAGGGCTCCTTGCGATGACGGTGAAAAGCCGGCTAGCTGTACTGTGTCACTAATTTGCTAGACGAGTGCACCTGCTTGACGCCACATCAAGCAGTAATGTATACTGAACAACTGGGATCACGTTTTTTCCAGCTTTCGCTAGCCGCCTTTTTCCCAACCCCCTGCATCTTTGAGCGATGCGGCTAGGCCAAAAAAAGGAAGTATAGAAAGGAAGTATATGGCAGCAGGAATAACATCGTATGGCGCTTATGTCCCCTTGCACCGGATGTCACGCGAAATATTCTACAAATCCTGGGGCGGCGCAAAGATGGCGGGGGAAAGGAGCGTCTGCAATTTCGATGAAGACACCATGACCATGGCAATGGAATCGGCCATCGACTGTTTAACGGGCACCGACTCGAAGACAATCGATGGCCTGTTTTTTGCCACCACCACCGCTACCTACAAGGAGAGGCTATGCGCCAGCATACTGGCCACCGCACTCGACATGCGCCGTGATATCCGCACCCTGGATATTACCGATACGCTCAGGGCGGGTACCAGCGCCGTGGCCACCGCCATAGATACAGTCAATGCCGGCTCCTCAAGTAGCATACTGGTAACCTGTAGCGAACACCGAATGGCGGCTCCGGCGGGCGACTTCGAAATGGCCCTGGGGGACGGCGCCGCTGCCCTGCTCATAGGTGATAAGAATGTCATAGCCACCATCGAAGGAAGCTATCATATCTCAGATGAGTTCTCCGGCATATGGCGCTCGGATCAGGACGAATTCATCCGTGTATGGGAAGACCGCATGACCTATGACAAGGGCTATTCCCTGATACTACCGGAGGCGATCAAGGGGCTGATGAAAAAGTACGATGCATCAGCGGGGGATTTCGCCAAGGTAGTGTACAACACAACGCTGGAAGCTAGAAGGCATGGGCAGGTTGCCAAGTCGCTGAAATTCGAGCCCGAGCAGGTGCAGGACCCGCTGTTTACCACCGTGGGCAACACCGGCTCCGCCCAGTCCCTGATGATCCTTGTGGCCGCTCTTGAGGATGCGAAGCCGGGCGATAAGATCCTGTGGGCCAGCTACGGTAACGGTGCCGATGCCTTCATCCTGAAGGTAACCGACGAGATAAAGAAGCTCGGGGAGCGGCGTGGGATCAAGAGACACCTCGAGTCCAAGAGGATGCTGGAGAACTACGACCGTTACCTGCGCTGGCGCAAGCTGGTAACCCTGGAGAGGGCACGTCGCTCCGAGCAGACCCCGGTCTCCATAGCGGCGCTGCACCGGGATGCCGCGATAGCCCTGGCCCTGTACGGAGTGAAGTGCAAGGCCTGCGGCACCCCCCAGTTCAGCCAGGGCGGCAGCTACGGCTATTTTACCCCCCTGCGGGTATGCGTCGATTGCCAGGCGGTAGACCAGATGGAACCCTACAAGTTCTCCGATAAGAGGTCCAAGATATTTACCTACACCGAGGACAGTTTGGCAGATTCAAACGACCCTCCTACCACCGTTAACGTGGTAGACTTCGACGGCGGGGGCAGGGGTATATTCGACATGACCGACCGCGGAGGCAAAGAGCTTAGTGTGGGAACGGAGGTGGAGATGACCTTCAGGAAACTCTTTACCGACCGCGGCATTCACCAATATTTCTGGAAGACACGCCCCATCAGGTGCTAGAGAGAGGATGAAATGACAGGAAGTATTAAAGATAGAGTCGCCATTATCGGGATGGGCTGCACCCAGTTCGGTGAGCTATGGGATAAGAGCCGTGTTGACCTTATAGTAGAGGCAGCCCAGGAGGCATATAAGGATGCCGGCGTTGAGCAGAAGGACATCCAGGCTGCCTGGTTCGGCAACTACTACGATACCACCGGCCTGACCGGCCAGGGTTTGGCCGGGCCGCTCAGGTTGCAGTATATACCGGTTAGTCGAGTGGAGAACGCCTGCGCCACCGCCTCCGACGCCCTCAGGAATGCCAGCTACGCTGTAGCCGCCGGCATCTACGACCTGGTACTGGTACTGGGTGCTGAGAAGATAAAGGACCAGGGCCTCAGCGGGCTGGCGGTGCGGAACCTGGATATGAACGGGCTTATATTCACCATGACTATGCCGGGCATGTTCTCGATGTTAGCCACCAAGTATTTCGACCGCTATAACATCAGTCCCGAAGACGGGAAGCATATGCTGGCACACGTTTCATGGAAGAGCCACCACAATGGCACGATGAGCCCCAAGGCCCACTTCCGCAGGGAGGTAAGCATAGAGCAGATCATGAAGGCGCCCATAATCGCCTGGCCGCTGGGACTGTTCGATTGCTGCGGCGTATCCGACGGGTCGGCGGCCGCAATAATAGTGCCTGCAGATCAGGCCAAGAAGTACCGCGACGATCCGGTTTACATCAAGGCGATGCAGCTGAGCGTAGCGCCGGCAGACGGCAGTACTACGGTCAAGTACGATTATACTCATGTCGAGTCCACCTACCGTGCGGGCATTGCCGCTTACGCGGAGGCAGGAGTGAAAAACCCCAGAGAGGAGATCAGCATGGCCGAGGTCCATGACTGCTTCTCCATAACCGAGGCTGTAACCATGGAGGACCTCCAGTTCAGCAAGCGCGGCGGGATGAGGGAAGACATCGAGTCCGGGTTCTTCGATCTCGATGGTGGATTGCCGGTGCAGCCGGATGGCGGGCTTAAGTGCTTCGGCCACCCCATCGGGGCATCCGGGCTGAGAATGATATACGAGATGTACAAGCAGCTTCAGGGAAAGGCTGACCAACGCCAGTTAAAGGACCCCAAGCTGGGGCTGACCCATAACCTGGGCGGACAGCCCCCGCACTGTACCATGTTTTGTGGCATCTTCGGCAAGGAGCTTGGCTGATTATTTAATACTACTGGACTCGAGGATGGGAGGAGGCCATGGCAGTAAAGGCCTTTGTGCTTATCTGGGTTGATACGGCCAGGAGGAGGTAGTGGTCACCAGCCTCACTGCTCTTCAGCAGGAGATGGATGAGATAAGGTCGGTGGATATGATTGCCGATCCCTATGACGTAATTGCCGTACTCCAATGGCCAGATGTGGACGCCCTCGGCGACCTGGTAACCAAGAACATTAAACATTGCCAGGACAGTAACCCGCCTCACCGTGAATCTCAAATGATTATTTCGCCACCCTCAAACCTTTTATGAAGATACACCTGTCCCCGGCTTGAAGGGGGATGGAAAAGCATATAGAGCAGAAAATAGCGCGTAACTGAAGAAGGGAGTAGAAATGGACTTCAAACTCACCCCGGAGCAAGAGGCGCTTAAGAAGGGCTTTGAGGATTTCTTCGAGGAGGAGATGAAGAATGCGCCCGAGGACTGGGTATGGGGGCTGGAGGGCCTTTTTAACGACGTAGGCTGGCCGTTCAATGTACACATGGCAAAAAGGCTAGCGGAGAAGGGCTGGCTGGTAAGGCCCTGGCCCGAGGAATACGGCGGGTGCAGTGCCCCCATGATGGAGCAGCTCATATTCAGCGATGTGATCGGGTACTACTGCGCACCCGGTGTCGACCCCCTTGGGGTCGGTATGATAGGTCCCACCCTGCTGGCGGTGGGAACCGAGGACCAGAAGAAGGAGCACCTGCCCCCCATCGCCAGGGCAGAGAGGTTCTGGTGCCAGGGGTGGAGCGAGCCCGACGCCGGCTCCGACTTGGCCTCGCTGACCACCAAGGCGGTGAAGGACGGCGACGACTGGATCATAAACGGGCAGAAGTGCTGGAACACCGGCGCCCACCGCGCCGACTGGTGCTTCACGCTTGCCAGGACCAACCCGGAGGAGAAAAGGGGGAAGGGGCTCACCTTCTTCATCCTGGACATGAAGAGCCCCGGGGTCAGTGTTGTTCCCATCGAGGGCATGGACGGCTCTACACACTTCAATGAGATATACTTCGACGACGTTCGTGTCCCTTCGAAGAACATCATCGGCGAGGTGAACGGGGGTTGGTCGGTCACCCAGACAACCATGAACTTCGAGCGCTCCAGCGTGGGCGTGATCTCCGGCGTGAAGCGCGCCCTGGTCGAGCTGGTGAACTACTGCAAGGAGACCACGATGAAGGGCAAACCCCTAGCCGAAAACCCCTTCGTGCGCCACCGGCTGGCCCAACTGGCGATCGATATCGATGTGGGACGCGCCATGAGCTACCGTTGCGGCTGGCTACAGGAGAAGGGGGATATTATGGCGGCGGCCGCGGCGTCGTGTGGGGCAAAGGTCAACAGCACCGAACTGTGGCAGAGACTCGCCTTCACCGGCATCGAGATAATGGGCCTCTATGGTACGGTGGCAAAAGGCTCGAAGTGGGCGGTGCTCAAGGGCCAGTTCGAGAACCTGGCTCAGATAACGCCCGGGTACAAGCTGGGGGGCGGCACATCGGAAATCATGAGGAGTATCATCGCCTGGGTCGGTCTGGGACTGCCCAGGATTAAGTAAAGGAGCGAAACATGGATCTCGATTTTACTGAAGAGCAGGACATGCTGCGTAACTCGGCCCGTGATTTCCTGTCCACCGAGTGCGACAAGGCGATGGTGCGAACCATAGAGGAGAGCGAGGAGGGCTACTCGGCGGAGATATGGAGCAAGATGGCAGAGCTGGGGTGGCAGGGGCTGATGATACCAGAGCAGTACGACGGAATGGGCATGGGATTTTTTGACCTGGTGGTCGTTTTCGAGGAGATAGGTCGAAACATACTGCCCAGCCCGTACTTCGCCACAGCGGTGCTGGGTTCGCCACCGATCGTCGAGGCGGGTCCAGAGGAGATGAAGAAGAAGATACTGCCCAGGGTGGCAACCGGCGAGGCGATACTGACCATGGCGCTCACCGAGCCCAGCGCGGGCTATACCGCAGACTGCGTGGAGCTTGAGGCAGAGGACCGGGGGGATAGCTTCGTGCTAAACGGCACCAAGCTGTTTGTCGAATTCGCCAGCGCCTCAGACTACATGGTGGTCGTCGCCAGGACCGGGAGCGGTGGCGACCCGGAGGATGGCATCACCCTGCTCCTGGTGGAATCCAATAGCCCCGGCATCAAGATAGATGCCTTCGCCACAACGGGTACGGACAAGCAGTGCGAGGTGGTATTCGATAATGTCAGCGTTCCCAAGAGCAACGTGATTGGGGAGGTGAATAAGGGGTGGCCCATCGTGGCAAAAACCCTCAAGATGGCCACTATGACCAAGTGCGCCGAGATGATCGGCGGCATGCAGGCAGTACTGGACATGAGCGTGGCCTATGCCAAGGAGCGGGTGCAGTACGGCAGGCCCATCGGCTCATACCAGGCGATACAGCACATGCTGGCGGATATGTTTATCAGGACGGACACATCGAAGAACATCGTCTACGAGGCTGCCTGGATGGTTTCCGAGGGTCTGGAGTGCGCCGACAAGGTATCCATCGCTAAGGCGTGGTGCAACGAGGCCTATAAGAAGGTCAGCGAGGATGGGGTGGAGGTGCACGGGGCCATCGGCACATCCAGGGACCACGATATGGGCCTGTACTATAGAAGGTCCATGGCTGCCGACCCCGCCTTCGGCAATACTGAAGATCACAGAGAGGTGGTCGCCCGGTCGCTTGGCCTTTAGAACGTTAAACATTTAAAACGTTGATGGGAAAGGTAGGAGAATGGATTTTAGCTTCACTCCAGAGCAAGAGAGGTTCAGGCGGGAGATACGGGACTTTATAAAGAAGGAGCTGCCCCCTGGCTTCGAGGCTGGCGTGGGCGGGCACGTGGAGACGGATGAGGACTGGCTGGTCGCACGCTCCATGACCAGGAAGCTGGCGGAAAGGGGCTGGCTCAACATAGGGTGGCCCAAGGAATACGGCGGGCAGGACGAGCATATGCTGAGCGTCATCCTGAACGAGGAGTTGAACTACTACGGTGCCCCCGGTCTGGACTTCGGCGGAGTCGGCATGCTGGCCCCGGCGCTCATGACCCACGGCAACGAGGAGCAGAAGAAGGAGCACCTGTCCAAGATAGCTACAGGAGAGGTGGTGTGGTGTCAGGGATGGAGCGAGCCAGAGGCTGGCTCGGACCTGCCGAACCTGAAGACCAGGGCGGTGGATGACGGAGACGACTGGGTCATCAACGGGCAAAAGGTATGGACCAGCCTGGCGCATCACGCCGACTGGTGCTTCCTGCTAGCCAAGACCGACCCCGACGCCGAGCCCAAACACCGCGGGATTACCTTCTTCCTGATAGACTTCAGGACCCCGGGGATTACCGTCAGCCCGCTGGTCACCATGTCCAAGGAGCGCTCTTTCTCTGAGGTTTTCTACGATAACGTCAGAGTCCCCAAGAGGAACGTCGTGGGGGAGATAAACCGCGGATGGAAGGTAGCGATGACCGCTGCCGGCTTCGAGCGCTCCGGCATCTACCGTATCGCCCTCGCTCTGCGGAACGTCGACCGCCTGATAGAATGGTCGAAGAAGCCGCAGCCAGACGGACACACCCCCGTAAAGAACCCTGTAGTGAGGCAGAAGCTGGCAAACCTCTACATCGAGGGGCGTATAGCCCGCATGCTGGCCTACCGGGTTGCCTGGCTGCAGACCCTGGGCCAGGAGCCCGAGTGGGAGGCATCGATAGCGAGGGTTTTCGGCTCCGAGTTCCAGCAGCACGCGGGCCACACCGGAGCGGAGCTTATGGGGCTCTACGGGATGCTGATGAGGGACTCTAAATGGGCCGACCCAGAATGCAACATGGCGCTGCAGTCCATACTCGGCGTGGGCGCTACCATAGCAGCCGGAACCTCCGAGGTACAGCGAAATGCCATTGCCACAAGGGGCCTGGGCCTGCCCCGAGGCTGAATCTCTTAAACTACATTAATTGTCCAAATAACATATGTCAATGAAAAATAACCGGGCGTAAGTATATAAAAGTTCTAAAAAGTTCAAAAAAAGGAGCGTATTATGGACCTAGGCTTTAGCGAAGAACAGGAGATGCTACGAACTTCAGCACGCGACTTCCTTACTACGGAATGCCCCACTGACCTGGTAAAGGAGATGGCCGACGACGAGGTGGGCTACAAGCCGGAGATGTGGGCCAAGATGGCGGAGCTGGGCTGGATGGGCCTGGCCTTCCCCGAGAAATACGACGGCATGGGTATGACCTTCCTCGATCTGGCAGTGCTCCTCGAGGAGATGGGGCGCGCCTGTCTCCCCGGCCCCTTCTTCTCCACGGTGGTGCTCGCTGGACTCACCATCCTTGAAGCGGGAAGCGAGCAGCAGAAAAAGGACCTCCTATCAAAGATAGCCTCCGGCAAGGCCATCGCCACGCTGGCCATAACCGAGCCCAGCGCCAGCTACGATGCGTCGGCGATTACGGTCAAGGCGATGGCCGACGGTGACGGTTATGTGATAAGTGGCACCAAGCTCTTCGTGGAGAACGCTCACATCGCTGACTATATCATAGTCGTCGCCCGAACCAAGGAAGGGGGTGCCCCCGAAGATGGGATCACCCTGTTTGTGGTGGACGGAAAGGCGCCGGGGATAACCACCACGCTGCTCAGGACCATATCCGGCAGCAAGCAGTGCGAGGTCAGCTTCGACAGCGTAAAGCTACCCAAGGCTAGCGTGCTGGGCGAGGTGGACAAGGGCTGGCCGGTGGTGGAGAAGGTGCTGGAGAAGGCAGCGGCGGCCAAGTGTGCCGAGATGGTCGGCGGCGCTCAGGCGACACTCGACATGAGCGTGGCCTATGCCAAGGAGCGGATCCAGTTCGGCCGTCCCATCGGCAGCTTCCAGGCGATACAGCACCACTGCGCCAACATGCTGACCGATGTAGATGGCTCCCGCTTCATCACCTATCAGGCAGCCTGGAAGCTCTCAGAGGGGCTTCCCGCCACCATGGAGGTCTCCATGGCCAAGGCTTGGACCAACGATGCCTACCGGCGTGTCACCCAGCTTGGTCACCAGATCCACGGTGGCATCGGCTTCTGCATGGATCACGACATGCCGCTGTACTTCAAGGCCTCCAAGGCAGCTGAGTCGCTGTTCGGCACCTCCGACTGGCACCGGGAGAAAGTAGCCCAGGGCCTGGGGCTCTAGCCAAGAGTTCAGCGTTTCAGGCGCTTTATGGGCAGGTTGGGGCATCCGCTCCAGGCTACCCGGCATTGTGAGGAGCCGGACACAGTGCTGTCATTGCGACCCCGATAGATCGGGGCTAGTGACGTGGCAATCCCCGGGCTAGTATAATAGGAGACTGCCTGCGACTTACAAGGGGAGGCCCCCGGTACAATCGGGGGCGGGGGTCTATGGGTGTCCCCCAGATATATTTCTCTCCCTATTCCTAGTAGAAAGGGGAGTCCAGAGGGGTATCCCCCTCTTGCGGGGGGCTGGGGGTGTCCCCCAGATATATTCCCCCCCCTATTCCTAGTAGAAAGGGGAGTCCAGAGGGGTATCCCCCTCTTGCGGGGGTCTGGGGGTGTCCCCAAGATATATTTCTCTCCCTATTCCTAGTAGAAAGGGGAGTCCAGAGGGGTATCCTCCTCTTGCGGGGGGCTGGGGGTGTCCCCCAGATATATTCCCCCCTCTCCTTGAGGAGAGGGGGCCAGGGGGTGAGGTGAACAAGGACTGCATCTTTTGCCGTATTGTAAGCGGCGAGCTACCGAGCGAAACTATCTATCGGGATGATGAGGTCATCGCCTTTCGCGACATACATCCCCAGGCGCCAACCCATGTCCTCATCATACCCAGAGAACACATCCCGGCGCCTGCCGACATCTGTGCCGAGCACCAGTCACTCATAGGACGCCTGGTCTATGTAGCATGCGATCTGGCAAAGAGCGAGGGTATCTCAGAGAGCGGCTACCGGCTGATAGTGTGCTCGGGTCCCGATAGCGGGCAGGAGGTGCCCCACCTCCACTTCCACCTTATTGGCGGCCACAGGCTGGGGAAGCTGGTGTAGACCACCTCTCACCGCAGCCACACCACTAAATCCTCAGATTAGAAATACTAAGCACTAAATCCTAAACAAATTCAAAGTCCTAATTTTCAAAATACAAGACCTCAAACCCGGGTGGTTAGGCAGGCCGACGTCGGCCAGCCTAACCCCGGACCCCCGCTTTTGTATTTCGGTCATTTGTGCCTGTTTAGGATTTCGCATTTCAAATTTTGGATTTCTTACGTCTCCTTATCATCACCCACATTACTAAGCCCAACGCTATCAGCGAACCTATCACTATCCCCGCAACCGCTCCTCCACCTAACCCGCCACCACCGAGCGTGGGCGTCGGTGTAGCATCGTTAGTAGGCGAAGCAGTGGGGGCTGCCGTAGGCGCAGTGGTAGGGGTAGCACTTGGTGTCACCGGTGTGCCACTCCAGGCATGCAGGTCAACCTCTACCCTCCTGCCAGACTCTTCATGGATAGCGGTTTCGTCTGCGGGCAGCCAACCATCCTCCCCATCAAACCATATCTCGAAGTTAACCTCCGTCCCCACCTCAGCAATTACGCTAGGCAGGTAGAATTGATTGTCACCCAGTTCCTCCAGGCCGGTGGTTGTATCTTCTAATACCATGCTGTCCTCTAGAACGCGGATGCCAGTGCCAGCAGGCACCGCCTGATCATCCACAAATGCGTAGCCTATGTAGGCGCAGGGGCTCGTGGTATCCGCACCGACCGCTGTAGCCATCGACACCGACACAGCGAAGGCCAATAGTGACACCGGCATCAACATGGTAGCCACTGTTCGCAACTTATGCACTCTGCTCATTTCTCTCCTTGCTTTCTTACTAAGTCAATTTCGATGCATACCCTTTATGCGCTAACCCTATTCAGTTAGTGTCATGCTCCCCGTCTACCTGGTGGTGATTCTAAAGCAAAACAGGGTTACTGACACATTTCCCAATGGCTACATAACCCGTCCTGGTGTGTCATATCAGGCTGAGGGCAACGATAATAACCAGAGCGGGGACAAGGATTCTGACGAATTTTCCCCCACTCATCTCCATATCCTTTCCGAGGGGAAGAACGAAGCACGGCTTCAGGTTAAATTCTAAATACTAATTTCTAAGCACTAAACAAATTTAAAGTTCTAATTTTTAAAATCCAAGACCTCAACCCCGGGTGGTTAGGCTGGCCGACGTCGGCCAGCCTAACCACGGACCCACACTTTTGGATTTTGGCCATTCGAATTTAGGGTTATATTATTCTCTTCTCCTTATTATGAGCCATATTATCAAGCCCAACGCTATCAGCGAACCTATCACTATCCCCGCAATCGCTCCCCCGCTTAACCCACCACCACCGGGCGTAGGCATCGGTGTACCGATGTAGAGGCGGACCTCAGGTGCTTCCATTGTAACGGAAACGTCCGGTGTCTCGGTGGCGAGTTCACCATCGACTTTGAAGCTAATAGGCTCAGTCGAGTTAATCTCCGCCCCGGTCACCGGAACCTCCAGGATAGCTACTCCGTAGGAGCTGGTTAATTCCCAAACCCGTGGAGCTGTCTCGCTTCCTACATAGGCAGTGACATTATAATTTGCGCCCACAAGCGCACCATCCTCATATACGATGCAGCGGTACAGGGAGGGAGGGAGCTGGGCCCCGGCAAACAACGGGAACCCCAAGGCCACCACCGCCGCTAGAAAGATAATCGTAGCTAGTATTCGAAACTTAGTCAATTCCCTTCTCCTTCTTTAGTTAATTCATGCATTCTTGATCTTACTGTACAAGACTATGACGGCTGTGGTATCTCCCAGGTGCACGCACTCTCCACGATGATGAGGTAGATGTTCCAGTTCTCCAGCGTCTCCAGTGTACTCTCCGGCCAGCCATCCTTAAACCACTCCCAGGTCATGGCAGCCTCATCGTAGTACCATACTAGGATAAGCTCACTAGGTGGAGTGACGTTAGCCAAGACAACCTCAGCTCCGCCATAACGCCTGGGGAAAAGCGCCGTTGAGTCATTGTTGAGTCCGTGCGGGAACTCCCAGATAAACGGGGTAGGGGTAGGCGTGGGGGTTGTGGGCGGTGTGGGCGTCGGTGTCATCGTGGGGGTTGGCGTGGGAGTCGGGGTAGGTGTAGGTGTAGGTGTAGGTGTAGGTGTAGGTGTAGGCGTGGGCGTGGGACCGCCGCTTGTGGTTACCCCGGCCCGCAGGCAGGCGTTGTAACCATAAGGGCCCAGATCATGCCAGGAGCTGCCACCGGTACTGAAGAAGCTCACCCCGGTCTGTATGGGGGGATCTACTCCATATTCTATTAGGTCTTGGTACTCTACAGGCAAGGGGAAGCTATAGCCCGGCGTTGTCATCTCTACCGCAACGCTAAACTGCTGGCCGCTGGTGAGCGGTACAGGGATACTAAGCGGTATTGAATAGTAGCCAAGCTCATCGCATGTTCCCGTCTGGTAGGCAAGCTGACTTCCGAAGGAGCCATCATAAACGTAAAGCTCGTACCCTGCATTGTTGCTGGTTGTCCAGAACTCCACATGGGTTAGGTCGCCGTCCTGCCCCGAATTGAAGACACTGCCCATCCACAGGGTTGGACTACCCAGACCGACAGAGCCTATCCAGCCGGCTTCATCCCAGTAATACAGATTCTCGTTGGGGTCGTAGTCCTGGTAGCGATAGGAGGCCACCTCCTGCATGTTCGCCGAGCCGTAGCACAGATAGAAATACCCGCTATCTCCCCAGCCGGTGCCCCAGCTATTCTTTACGATCCACGCCCCGGAGCCGCCACCGAGCGGGTGCGCTATGCCATCATCCCACCCTACAATAGAGACGAGGTGATTGGCATCTGCCGTGCACCCTGGATAGTAATAGATGAACCCCGGGTATATGTAGGCATCGTTGTGATAGTAGGCCATGGAGACCGGCCCGTCGTTGTAAACGGCATCCTTAACCTCAGCGGTATCGTTAGGGTCATCGGTTATCCAGCGATACCCCGTGACCCTCTTGATTGTGGAACAGCTATCGTTGCAGGGCTCGGTATCGATGGTGCCCGTGTTGTAGGGGTCACAGGACTCGAGCCTGGTTCCTTTCTTGGTGAGAATATCGGTGGCAAGCCATGACCAGCCACCTCCCATACAGCGGTTGTTAACCAGATAGACCCATGATGGGTCGGTGCAACAGGCGACATTCTGCTCGGAGAAATCATACTCCACCCCATCCTCAATCAAGACCCTCGATTCCAATGCGGAGAGCGTGCCGAATATCCAGCAGGTCCCACACGGATTCTGATCCTTAACCGGGGTCACATCGCCCGAATCACTCCAGTTAAAGGCGCTGGGCAGTATTTGTGCCCCTCCTCGCCTCACCGGGATGTCCTGGAGGTGGCTCAGGTCCATCGGCGGGGGCAGATAGCCGTAGAAGGGCTCCGGTGGATTCTCGATGCATTCGACGAAGTCGGGATTGAGCGGCGCCGCCTGGAGCTCCTGAGGAGCCTGCTGCGACACTTCGGCGGCACCAGCACCAGCCAGCCGTTGCTGCAATGGGAGGTCGGTTACCGATCCGTCCAGAGCCTGAGCCACAGCCCCTGCCACCAGGCCGAGGCTGACCACCATCACCAGAATCGGAATGATAATTCTGCTCAAGTTCCTCTTTCTCATCCCCAAATCCTTTCCAGCACGATTAAATTCTATATACTAATCTCCACTATCCAGGTTGTAGAAATGCGAAATGCCAATATCTAAATCCTAATTTTCAAAAATAAAGACCTCAACCCCGTGCGGTTAGGCTGGCCGACGTCGGCCAGCCTAACCCCGAACCCCCGCTTTTTGATTTCGGTCATTAGTATTTGTTTCGTATTTAGGATTTTGTTATCCCCCTCTCCTCATTATAAGCAACATTACCAGTGCCCCCGCTATCAGCGAACCTACCACTATCCCGGCAATCGCGCCGCCGCTTAACCCGCCGCCATCCGGCGTGGGTGTAGGTGTCGTGGTCGCCGTTGGCGTTGCCGACGTTCCGATGCAGAAGGTACAATCGGTCACTTCATCCGGGATTATCGGCTGCGGATCGCCTGCCGTCCCGTCATTAAGCGCTATCACAGTAATATCCAGGTCGCTGCAATCGCCACTACTGCCTACCGCATTCAGCGTCACGGTGCCAAATGTGATAGTACCTGTAGGCCCCGGTGAAGCACCTGTAGCCGCGGTCATGGTTGTGGTGTCGCCCACCGTATTATAGGCAACAAAGCCAAGGTCTCCATCCGCCACATTGCCTACACTGACAACAGCCGTATTAACTGTAAGCGTTATGGTAGCTGAACCTATGCCTTCCGGGTCATCGGTAGCTATGGTAATGTCTACATCACAACTGCCGCTCTCAGGCACATCTGAACAACACTCAATAGCTACCGAGGTGCCCACTATCGGTGTGGGTGTTGGTGTGCTACTGGGCGTGCCCGCCGGCGTGGCGGTAGGGGTTACTGCTGGCGTGCCCGTCGGCATCGGTGTGGGGGTGACCGGGGGCGCCCAATCCACGGAGAGGTCCAGTTGGGTTACCTCTCCACTTTCGAAGGTGAAGTCCTGGTCTGCTCTTTCATAGTTGATATAAAAGTCAATGGTGTCACCATCGCTGATATCCTCACCCTGGACCAGCAGATTAGCCTTGGCCTCCTCTGGAGGGAGGCCCACGCCCCAGCCGTAGCTTCCCAGATCCCAGGTGGTAACGCTGCCGCTATCGATATCATGGACCTTCGCCGAAACCAGCGTTCCCACCGGCGCCGGCTCGCCGCCGATGGTAACATTCCCGTAGAAAGCATGGGGTAGTAGAGGGATAGACTGGGCAGAGACCGGGGACGCAAAACACAGCAGCAAGAAAGACAGGCACAAACCGAGTATTATCCTGTGCGGTATATTCCAGGTCATATTCTAAAAACTCCCCCTAAATTCAGATGGGGGCTTTAATTAAGCCCCCATCTGGTATAGCTTTGCTTAAATACTACTTATTTATGGAGCAATCGGTGTGGTGCTGTATCCTACCAGGGTGTCATAGGCCTCCATATAGACGAAGTAGCCCTTGTACGGGAGCATGTCAGGCTCTGAACCATAGTACCACGGATTGAATGTCCAACCGGGCTGATTCAAAGCGGGGCTAACCACGTTACTGAAGCTAAGCTCGCCAAAGTAGAACCCCCCTGTAATCATACATGCCAGGACTTCCATCACTGGCGTATTGGGGAAGCCACCGTCGTAACCCGGCGCCGGCCCGATTAAATTCCATCCAGTGTACAGGCTCCGGATAGGTGGCGCGCTGATGCCATCTTCAGGAACAAAGTAACACTCAGTCCCTCCGGTAGCAACGTTAACGTAGATGCCCTCCAGCGGTTTTAACACGTAGTAGGATGTTACCGCATACCAGTTGTTGCCATAGAAGCGGTAGGCTGCCACCACACCCGTGGGAATAATGTTCCCAAACCTATTTTTATTGCCAGTGCTCTCCAGTTTCACCGGCGTCGACACGATATTCCAGCCCCCGGCGAGGCTCATCCCCGGCACGAGGGTGGTGCCACTGGGGCTGTTGGAGATATCAGACAGCTTGCCGACATCATCCTCAGCCTTCAGGGCAAACCAGTAGGTAGTACCCGGGCTCAGGCCGTTAACAGTGAAGCTCTCCGGCGTACCCGGCGCGCTGGGGGTAGGCTCGCCCGCTACATCGGCCGCCGCTACCCAACCTGCCGGGGTCGATATCTGGGATAAAGCGTAGCGGATATCGTAGGCAGTGCAGGTGCCGGTGCCGTCGGGGTCCTCACCCGGTGCCGTCCAGCTCAGGTTTATGGAATCACTATCCTGGCCAGTCACTGCCAGGTTTGTCACCTTTTTCGGGTTGCAGGGATCAGTAACGAGGTCCAGGTCTACCTCCGGGGCTCCCAGGGTCACGTCAACATCCGGAGTCTCAGTGGCAAGCACCCCATCAACCTTGAAGCTTATTGCCTGTGCGGGGTCAATATCGGCCAATGTCACCGGAACCTCCAGTATAGCTACGCTCAAAGCGCTCGTTATTGCCGACGCTCGAGGGGACGGCTCGGCGCCTACATAGGCATCGACAGTCCTCCCCGCGCCTACAAGTGCACTATTCTCATACACGGTACACCGGTAGAGCGCAGCGGGAAGCTGTGCCTCGGCAGTTAATGGGACTGCTGCCAGAGCCAGAAGGGCCGCTACAAAGATCACAGTCACCAATATTCTGAATTTTCGCATTTCTCTTTCCCTCCTTTCTAAGTTAGCTAACTCATCCTCTTATATCTTATTATATCTGCGGTATCGTCCATGTGCATGCATTCTGCACGATGATGAGGTAGATCTCGCCGTTCTCAAGGCTGGTCAGGATGCTCTCCGGCCACCCCGGCCTAAACCACTCCCAGCTCTGTGCGACCTCATCATAGTACCATACTACTATAAGCTGAGTGGGCTCCGTTAAAGTGGGAAGAGAAACCGTCAAGCAGTCATAGTACCTGGGGAAGATCGCCGCTGTGTCCTGGGTGAGGCCGTGAGGAAAGTCGAGTTCACATTCCGGGTCGATGTGCACATCCGCCGTGTCGGTATCTTCCTGCGCTGCATTATCGGTCACCTTAAGCTCGACGGTGTAGTCTCCTGCCGTGCCCCAGCTATATGTCGGGTTCTGATCGGTGGAGTCATCAAACAGTCCGTCGTAGTCCAGGTCCCAGGCATAGCTATAGGGTGGAACCCCAAGGCTTGCAGAACCATACAGGTTTATAACGTCGCCCTCATAACCGGAGTAGGGACCGCCGGCCTCAGCTACCGGTTGAGTTATGCAGATATCCAGGCGGACCTCCGGGGCTTCCAGCGTCACATCCACCTCCGGCGTCTCACTAGCAGCCCAATGGTTTGCGGTAACCTTGAAGCTTATGGCCTCAGATGAGTCAACCTCGGGCTGGGTCACTGAAACCTCCAGGATACATACACTGCTACCGTCCGTCAATCCCGTAGCCCGTGGAGTTACCCCTGCTCCAACATAGGCTTCCACCAACACACCCGCACCTACAGGCACATCACAGTTATAAACGGTGCAGCGGTAGAGCGCAGGAGGAATCTGCGCCTCTGTAACCAGCGGCACTACCCCTATAGAGAGCAGCGCCACTACTAAAAAAACTACCGCCAGTTTTCGTAGCTTTCTCACTTCCCTTCCACCCCCTTCCTTAATCGATGTATTATTTATGTCTACAATTCAGCTATGCGAGCGTAAACCTAAGGGCCCCGCGTTACATCGGGGGCCCTTAGGTAAAATTATCTGCCTATGGCTGTGGTATATTCCAGGTACAGGCGTCCTGCACGATGACCTGGTATATATTGCCGTTCTCAAGGCTGGTCAGGGTGCTGTCCTGAATCGGCCAACCTGGCACGAAGTACTCCCAGTCCTGTGCGACCTCATCGTAGTACCACACCGAAACTAGATTAGCCGGCTCTGTTGCAGTAGGCAGGCTAACCGTCACGCAGTCATATAACCTGGAGAAAACCGCCGACGGGTCCGTGTTGAGGCCATGGGGGAAGGTCCAGGTACATGGTGCGACGATGCCGATGCAGAAGGTGCAATCGGTCACTGCATCCGGGATTATCGGCTGCGGGTCGCCCGCCGTCCCGTCATTAAGCGACGTCACAGCAATATCCAGATTGCTGCACTCGCCACTACTGCCTACCGCATTCAGCGTCACGGTGGCAAATAAGACTGTACCGGTAGGTCCCGGTGAAACACCTGTGGCCGCTGACATGGTAGTGACACCGCCCACCGTATTGCTAAAAACGGTGCCAAGGTCTCCAGCCGCCACATTGCCGACACTGACAACAGCCGTATTAACTGTAAGCGTTATGGTAGCCGAACCTATGCCCTGCGGGTCATCGGTTGTAATTGTAATGTCTACATCACAACTGCCAGCCTCAAGTACATCTGAACAACAATCAATAGCTACCGTCGTTTCCGTGGGTGTTGGCGTGGGTGTCGGTGTTGGTGTTACCGGCGTTTCGATGCAGAAGGTGCAATCGGTCACTTCACCCGGGGTTATCGGCTGCGGGTCGCCCGCCGTCGCATCGTACACCGATGTCACAGCGATATCCAGATTGCTGCACTCGCCACTACTGCCTACCGCATTCAGCGTCACGGTGGCAAATGTGACTGTACCGGTAGGTCCCGGTGAAGCACCTGTGGCCGCTGACATGGTAGTGACACCGCCCACCGTATTGCTATAAACGGTGCCAAGGTCTCCATCCGCCACATTGCCTACACTGACGACAGCCGTATTAACTGTAAGCGTAATAGTGGCCGAACCTATGCCCTGCGGGTCATCGGTCTCTATTGTAATGTCTACATCACAACTGCCAGCCTCAGGTACATCTGAACAACAATCAATAGCTACCGTGGTTCCCGGTGCCGGTGTTGGCGTGGGTGTTACTATTGGCGTTGGGGTTGGGGTAGGCGTCGGTGTTGGGGTTGCCCCTGAGATGCAGAACTGGCCGTCGGTCACCGGGCTGGCTACTATCGCCTGCGGGTCGCCTGCCGTCGCATCGTACATCGACGTCACGGCAATATCCAGGTTGCTGCACTGGCCAGCACCGCCTACCGCCTGCAGTGTCACTGTAGCAAACAGCAGATCAATACCGATTGGCCCGGGCGAACTCCCTGTGGCCCACGTCATGGTAGTAACACCGCCTGCGGTACTGTAGTAAACGGTGCCTAGAACTCCAGGCGCCACATTGGTCACTGTAACAACAGCCGTATTAACTGTAAGCGTTATGGTGGCTGAGCCTAAGCCCTGCGCATCATCGGTAGATATTACTATTTCGACAGAGTCAGTGCCACCAACGGGTACACTTAAAGCGTCCTCAATAGAAACCGACGTGCCCGGGTCTGCCAGTACCACCGCCGGAGTCGCTGTTAGCATCAAGGCAACCGCCAAGGCCAAAACTACCGCGGATATCTTCCTGATTACCATTGGCACGCCTTCCTTTCTAATTATCATTTTCACCTCCCCTCGGGGTATTGGCAGGAGGCTGTCATGGTAGACAGCCTCCTGCTCTTATCATCCCTTGTTCAGGGAATACACAGTCCCCCGGGGAACGACGGAATCGTCCCCACAAGGTACTGTGCCATCAACTGTAGGTCTGCCGAGTTAACCGTGCCACTGTCGTTAACGTCGGCGGCTTGGTACGGATCGCCGGTCAGCGTTATAGTTCCCACTATATGCTGGGCAATCAGCTGGAGGTCTGCCGAGTTAATGAGGTCGTCGCCGTTGACATCGCCCTCCAGGTCACAGGTAGCGCCGCGGGTGTTGACGTAGAGGCCGGTCTTGTACTCCGGCGAGTAGGCGAAATCGTGGTAGAACTTCACCCTGACCGCACCAGCACCAAGAACCGTACTCGTTGAGTCCTCGGTCAGGAATGAGCTTACCAGGATGTAGTCTCCGTCATCCGCGCTTACCCCTGCGGTGGGATCGGTGATGTCCGGCAGCGCCGGCAGAACAAACTCGGTGTAGTCCCAGGGGAGCGTCTCGATGTTCTTCCATTTCCACAGTTCTATAAGACCGCTCTCATGGAACTTCTCCTCCAGGAGGTTGGTATCGAAGCGGGGCTCCTTGGCCTCGTCCTTCCAGCACTCCTTGGTGGCAGCGACATCCACAATCTTCCGCTCAGCTATGGTGTTCATGTCGTAGGGCAGGAAGCTAATGTCGCCGAAGCCGTCAGGCGCTGCCAACCACGAGAACATTGGTAGAACACCCTCACTACCACAGGTAAGCATTACAAGGGTGTCGTCCGCCAGTGCTCTGTCATCGTTCGTAATGTTGCCCCAGGCCTGTACGCCAGTGGCCCCATCCATGTCCTGATACACAGTACTGTTCCACACGTTATCCGGAAGCTGCACATCGGGCATCGGGCAGGGCTGCGGAGAGTGGGTGTCGCTCATGTCGATGAAGCTGAAGGCGTCCGGTATGTTGACGTCGTCTATCATGTCATGCTGCATGTTGAACGGCGGCAGGAACGGGATGAGGGCCGCGCTCTCACAGGGCCACTCGTAGCAGGGGGGAACGCCCGTCTTTATTATGCTCGGGGAGGCAATGGTGACATCATTTACCTTGGGAAGTCCGTTCCTGATGGTGATGTACTTGAGCCCATAACCTGTTCCCCAGGTACCAGCGTCGCTTGACGGCTCGATGGGCGTGTATAACTTGGCGATCTCGTACTCGGCTGCGTCGACGAAGAAGCTCCCGCTCTCGGTTATCAGGCGGCCGACCACGATGTTGGCCTCGGTAGCAGTAACGCTCCGCAGCTGGCAGTACCAGGGCTCCGTTACCAGGGATAGCTGGCTGGCGCCCTCCACAAATCGCTCGGACTGCGAAGGCGGATATGACGGCGAAGGCTCGCCGGTTGCCGCCGTATCGGCTCTCAGGTCCTCTACGTTGTAGCTGTCCCTGCCGGACGCTAGCGTCCATTCCAGCGGGATATTAAGGGCGGCCGTTAGAGACTGATCGGCCTCGTTGCCGATGTAATAGAGGGTAACCCCGATCGAACCGACCATAATCTGGTCTATCTTTAGGGCGTGGTCCATAAACCGGACCACATCGCCCACCTCGACGTGGAGCATGCCGGTGGAGATGTCGATCCAGTTGGTGCCCTCCGGAATCTGGTTATCCACTGTAACCAGGCCGGGAACGCAACTGTAACCCTCGGTCATGTCTTCTGGCGGCCACAGGGCGTCATCGTCATCCTGATCGCCTGTATCCACCGCGCTTACCGTCTCCAGGAATACCAGGTCGGCAAGGCCATCGCCGTTCACGTCGTAGTCGTCCAGCCCTGGCTGTTCGTTAGAGCTATCAGAGATAGGCAGGACAAACGTGGTGTGGCCGGGTAGCCCCGGCTTCGGGTCGTTCATGGCATCCAGCAGTGTGTAGGTGTACTCCTTGACGATGTCGGGCGACTTTATACAGTCGGCCGGCTGAGGCTGGTACCACACTATGCCGCTGGGCTCGGTGTACTTGGGAACGTACCACTGCCTCAGGTGCACCTTCTCGTTGCCATCGCCATTGCTGACGGTAATGCCCTTGAAGAAGTCGCCGTATATGCCGTTGGCTGCCAGGTCATTGTGGTCCATGTAGGCCGGGTTCCACTGGATGAAGTCCTTTATAGGAGCCTCATCGCTCTGCGGAGCAAACGGCCCCTGGTAATCGGTGTAGGGGAATGCAGCGCTCAGGTTGCACTTGCCGTATACCCTGATGCTTGCCGCATCTATGACCGTCTGGCTATTGCTGTCCTCATCGTTGTATAGCCTGTTGTAGGATGCGTCGTTTACATAGATGTCGGCGCTGTTTATCTTGTCCACATGGGCGTCGTAGACGAACTTCATCCTGACAGCATTCGATGCATTTACCGACCATATATCGGTGGAGTCCTCGGTCATCCACGAGCTTACCAGGATGTAGTCGCCGTCGTCATTGTTCGCCGGGTCGGTGATGTCTGGCTGCTCGGGGAGCTTCATCTCGGTGTAGAGGTAGGGCAGCGTCTCGATGTTCTTCCACTCCCACTCTTCTGGCCCCGGTGTCGGGTTGGGTTCGGTGAATTTCTCCTCCAGCAGGTTGGTGTCGAATCGGGGCTCCTTGTCCTCCTGCTCGAAGCACTCCACGATGGCCGCGACACCGGTGGGGAACTGGCCAGAGTCCTTCCCTATCCACCTGTCATCTATGCTATTCAGCGTGAATGGCAGGAAGCTGTTGTCGCCGTATCCGTCACCTGCTGTGTTGACCCACATGAACACATTATTGCTCATGTTGGCAGAACAGGAGACCATTACAAGGGTGTCATCGTATGTCGGTCTGTCATCGTTTTGAAACTTGCCCCATGATGTATTCCCAGCGACAAATCCGTAGTCGGAGTTTAAGTCACTAGCATCGGCAAGGTTATCGGGAAGCTGCACGTCGGGTATGGGGCAGTGCTGCGGATGCAGGGGGTCGGCCGGGTCGATGAAGGTGAAGGCATCCGGGATGTTGGTGTCGTCGATTATGTCGTGCTGCATGTTGAACGGCGGCAGCATCGGTATCGCCGGGGTATCATAGCAGTCCTCAATCGACTCCTTGGTGATGCTCAGGCCGAGTAGCTGTACATCATCAAACTTGGGAATGGGGTTCCTGATGGTGATGTACTTGAAGGCCTCCGTGTTGTAGCAGTAGTCCAGGGTTACCTTCTGTCCAGCTATCGGAGCTACAGTAAGGGTTACCATACCTGTAGCCGGGTTGATGCTGGCAACTGATGCCCCGGCACCATTCACATAAGCCGATACATCGTTCTTGTCCGGCGCAGCTCCAGCGCCACTGCAGTCAGCGAAGTAAGCCGAAGTTGCTCCAGCATGGTTTGCGATGTCGATAGGGCCGAATACTAGATTACCTGGGTTAGCCTGAACCCCGAGGATCTCACCCTTCACCTCGTTGAGGGTCGATCCCGCAGCGTCCCAAACGGTGTGTAGCATGGCGACATCGTACTCGGCGCCGTCGACGAAGAAGCTCTCGCCCTCGGTTATCAGGCGGCCGACCACTATATAGGCACTGCCGCCGGCGGCACTTGACACCTGCAGGTACCACGGTGACTTGACCAGCTTCAGTTTGCTGGTGCCGCAGATGAACTTGCCCGACTCCGAAGGCGGATTGTTATTGGGATGAGCCGGTGATGGCGCCCCCATGGTGGTCAGGTCCTCAACGGCAACATCAGGCTGGTGCCTGCCCGCGGAGAGCGTCTTGTCCAGCGGAACGATCAAACCGCTGAAAAGGAGTTCATCCGCGGCGTTGCCCGAGTAGTACAGGTCAAGGGTGACGCTGGCAGGGCTGGTGGTGACTGCCGTTATATCCGCCCTGTGGTCCAGGAAGCGGATGGTATCGCCGGCAGATGCAAGGAAGAGGTCCGTGTTGAAATCCACCCACTGTACGTTAATTTGGTTATCTATCCACTGATTCGTTGGCGGCCAGAGACCGTCCTGGTCGGGACACTCCGCAGCCAAGGTATCAGTCATGCCTATGGCCTGTATGAAGGTGAGATCGGCCCCTCTAGACGGATCGCCGGCATCCGGGTAATCCCCGTTCATATCGTAGCTATCAAGCCCGGTCTGTTCCTGATTTTGATCAGCTATGGGGAACACGAACCGCGTCTTGCCGGGGTTCCCAAAAATTGGGTTGTTGCTGGAGGGAGCCAGCAGGAGGTAGGTGTACTCCTTCACCAGGTCGGGAGATTTTACAATCGACTGGTCTGCGAATACCCACCCGGCGGGCTCCTCATACTTGGGAACGTACCACTGCCTCAGGTGAACCTTCTCGTTGGCATCCGCATTATTCGCCTTGATTTCAGTGAAGAAGTTTCCGAATACCCCGTTGGACGCCGAATCCAGGTGGTACATGTATGCCGGGTTCCACTGGATAAAGTCCTTGGGCGGCGCCTCGCTGCTCTGCGGGGCAAACGGCGCCTGGTAATCGGTGTAGGGGAAGGCGGCATCTTCCCCGCACTTCCCGTATATCCGCAGGGTATTGTACTCATCGGGCCCCTGCGCGGACGTGGGAGCCACGGCCACAACAAAAGCACCGCTGAGACTCACTACTAAAGCCAAGGCAAAGACCATGTATACTGCCTTGACATGCCATTTTGGTACTTTACTCATTACTCAACTCCTTTCTCCCTTGAGAGATTCCTATTTATGAGGTAACTCTCATTACTTTTTATCTCCTCTTTGGTCCTCAATCTACATACATCCCCCCTTTCTTTGCGATAATTGGGCTATTATAAACTCCTGCCTGCTGTTTTGTCAAGTGTATAGCACACCGATCGCCTATTTTCAATACCCCGCAATCTTCTTACCCCTTGGTACTTCATCACCTCCGCTATTTATTCTAAAAATAGAAAGGCACCCGCCGATACCTTACCTTCCGGCGGCTGAGCCTTTCGATCTCTCCCTCATGCCGATGATTGCCATCAACAGGATCCGGGGCATGCTCCCATATATCAAAATCCTATATCAACAGCTATAAAAACAAAGCGTTTCTAACTTATATCACAAAGTTTCCGCGTTGTCAATAGCCCAGCACGTAGCGGATGCAAATCTATCACAAATTCGGTGACCTGTCAATACTTTTTGCGATTTCCTTCAAAATTCATACCGACCGCCTGAGCCCCGTCTTTATGGAAAATGCACCGGCCGAGATGCTGAAACAAGTTCAGCATGAAAGTGGGTAGGCTGGCCAAGCCTGTTGCCCAACTTGATCGGGCAATCGGCCAGCCTACCCGGCGGACCGAGGCCACGCGGCGGATATTGGGTATCAGCGGTGTTCTGTCGCGAAACAGATGTAGGGTGGGTAGAGTGCAACGAAACCCACCACATCCGCGACTGCCAGCGGCGCCGGGGTGACAGAATATCCTTGACAGTGGTAGAACATTAGTGCTATTCTGGCTCCGAGTGGGAATATCGCCCCGATAGATCGGGGGATGCTATGCTCGGACCTCAACCCGGCGGCAAATCATGGTTATCGACCAAATCATACTTACCCAGTATATCGTAACTGCCCTAAGCAGCGGGTTCAACGCGGTCTACTTCTCCACCTACCGCTCCCCGCTGCGGAGGAGGCGCACCGGGGCGCTGGCGCTGGCCCTGCTGAGCCTGGCGATTCTCATCGAAAGCCTCTACTTCACCTGCTTTTCCCTTTCCTATATATATAATGGAAAGGAGTTTTTAAGCGGCTTACTACTCGACCCCGGTCTCTGGCTGGGGGTGCGGCTGCTCCTGTGCCTGTGCTCGCTTTTGGTAAGCGCCCTTATACTGCGACGCCTGCTGAACAGAAGAAGGTAGGGTTTTCACCAGCCTCAAGGCGCGAAGCGGTCCTTTCTCCGTATGCCGGGATAGAGCGAGGAGGCCGATTCAAAATGTTAACAGGGCAGGGCGGGTGTCCGGGGTTAGGCTGGCCGATTGCCCGATCAAGTTGGGCAACAGGCTTGGCCAGCCTAACCCCCCGGAAAAGAGAAAAAGGAGGGGAGGATGATGACTCTGGCAAGGGCGATCGCTACCAGAAAGTGGAAGCTGGCGGCGCTGTGCCTGCTCATCGGCCTCGTGGAGGAGCTTTCCCGCATCCCCGCCGATTCCATAGAAGGGGTCCTCGACCTGCTCGAGGGTGAAGATGGCGAAAAGGCAGGGTAGGAAAAGCGCTGCCGGCGGCAAGAAGGCAAACGGTGGGTTTTACGCCCGGGCGCTCAGCGAGGCCGAGCGGGTGCTTATCGCCGAGGCAAGGGGGGTGGAGGGGCTGGATGAGGAGATCGCCCTGCTGCGGGTGAAGCTCTCCACCGCCCTGGCGGAGCACCCGGACAACATGCCGCTTATGCTCCGCGGGGTGGAGCTGCTGGTGAAGGCGGTGGGAGCCGAGTACCGCCTCTCAAGGAAATCGCAGGACAACCTTGCCGCAGCCATCGACGGCGTTCTCAAGGAGCTGGGCGGCGCCCTCTTCTCCGACATCTCCCCCCCTTCGTCCTAGTGGGTAGGCTGGCCGACGTCGGCCAGCCTACCCACTAGGACGTGGGGATTGCCGAGCAATGACAGTTTAGGGCCCGCAGCGCATCATGACAGGAGGATAATACCCCAGTGTCATCATCCGGCTGTTTTTCAAGGTCATCATCCGGCTGTTTTTCAAGGTCATCATCCGGCTTGACCGGATGATCCAGGAAGCATGATGAGCCATTTTCTGGATTGCCCGATCAAGTCGGGCAATGACAGGGGACAGCTTGCGACCCACCACGACAGGGGGTGGCCCGCGACGGGAAATGAGGGTCAAGAAATGGAGGGTGACAGCTCGAAGAGACTGGAAAGAAGCATCGGCGAGCTTTTCCTTAAAATAGGGGGCAAGCGCCGCCTCGGCCGACATGTCGGCCCGGAAATGTCGCCGGGGTGCCCCTTCGGGGCGCTTCTGGAGGAGAGACTGCGCAACATGGAGCGCGAGCTCGGTGAGCTTAAAGGGCGAATCAACGGCCTCATCTTCCTCCTCATCGCCCTGGTGCTGGCAGAGATCGTCGTGCGCCTCATCTGAACACCTTATCTTGGTAGCGGGTAGGCTGTCCCCTAGGGTAGGCTGGCCGACGTCGGCCAGCTTACCCATGGCAATCGGCCAGCCTACCCTAGGGGCAAACCGTTAAAAACAAATATGCAGTCGGAGAGGACGAAAAATTGATCAAGGAGCGGCTGAGACCCTATCAGGTAGCGGTGGGCAGGGCGATCCTGGATAGCGTGCTCAACCACCGGGGGCTTACATTCTCGGTGGAGATGGCGCGGCAGGGGGGCAAGAACGAGCTCTCAGCCCAGCTAGAGGTGCTGCTGCTCACCCTTTTCATGGCAAAGGGTGGAAACCTGGTCAAGTGCTCCCCCACCTTCAAGCCGCAGACGGTGAACAGCATGATACGGCTCAAGGAGCGCCTGAGCGACGCCGGCTACAGCGGCTTCTGGGTCCCCGAGCTGGGCTACATGCTGCGGCTGGGGGCGGCTCGAGAGATATTCTTCAGCGCCGACAATGCCAGCCACGTGGTTGGGGCAACCGCCCATATCCTGCTGGAGGTGGACGAGAGCCAGGATGTATCCAGGGAAAAATATTCCAAGGAGTTTCGCCCCATGGGCTCGGCTACCAACGTGACCACGGTGCACTATGGGACCACCTGGGACGACTCCACCCTGCTGGAGGAGGTGAAGCAGACCAATCTGGAGCTGGAGAGAAGGGACGGCCTAAAGCGGCACTTCCGCTACGACTGGCAGGAGGTCGCCAATTACAATCCCGACTACCGGCGCTACGTCGAGGCGGAGAAGGAGAGGCTGGGGGAGAGCCACCCCCTGTTCCAGACCCAGTACGCCCTCAAGCCGATACGGGGCGGGGGCGGCTTCCTCAGCCCCGAGCAGCGTGCCCAGCTCCAGGGGGCTCATCAGCGTCTGCGTCACCCCGGAGGGGTTGTGGATGCCGTCCGACGGAGATCGGACTCCGATATTTCACTCGGAGGGGGAGCTCGTAAGTATGTTGCCGGGGTCGACCTGGCGGGTGAGGCCGAGGAAGGCGAGGACGCCATGCTGCGCGCCATGAAGCCGCGGCAGGACTCCACCGTGGTCACCATCGGGGAGCTGGACTTTTCCCCCGACGTATCGGGGCTCCCCCAGCCCGGGGTGAACATCGTGGAGCACTACCGCTGGACCGGCAGACCCCACACCGACCTCTACCCGCAGCTCGTGGACCTGCTGAAGAACGTCTGGGGCTGCCGGCGGGTGGTGGTGGACGCCACCGGGGTGGGCGCCGGTGTGGCGGCCTTCCTCGAGAAGGCCCTGGGGCGTCCGGTGGTTACCCCCTTCACCTTCACCCAGCAGAGCAAGTCCCGGCTGGGCTTTGCCCTGCTGGCGGCGATTAACTCGGGAAGGGTCAAGATGTATGCCGCAGATGGCTCCGAGGAGTACCGCGAGTTCTGGCACGAGATGGAGAGGGCCAAGAGCTTCTTCCGCCCCAGCCAGACCATGAACTTCTATGTCGACCCCGCCGAGGGGCACGACGACTTCCTCATGAGCCTGTCGCTTCTCATCGAGGCAGCAGGGTACAGGCCGAGGAGCGCCCGCGGCCGCCCTGTGTCATCCTGAGAATCTCCTTGAGCGCCGCAGACCGCCCCTGTCGTTGCCCGACTTGATCGGGCAATCCAGAAAATGGCTCAGCATGCTTCCTGGATCATCCGGTCAAGCCGGATGATGACACTGGGGTATTATCCTCCTGTCACCCTAGCACCGCAGGCCGTCGCCCCACGTCGTCATGCTGAACTTGTTTCAGCATCCCCTGTTTCACGGCAGAACAACGCTGAGATTGCCACGTCGCCCGAGGCTCCTCGCAATGACGGTCGTGTTGCGCACCGCGGACCGCCCCTGTCGTTGCCCGACTTGTCCGACAGCGATCGGACTCCGATGTTTTGCCCGGAGATCGGGCAATCCAGAAAATGGCTCAGCATGCTTCCTGGATCATCCGGTCAAGCCTGATGATGACCTTGAAAAACAGCCGGATGATGACACCGGGGCATTATCCTCCTGTCACTGGGCGCTGCGGACTCTAAACTGTCATTGCGATCCTGATGTATCGGGGGTGGCTATCTCAGGGCGGGCGGGAAAGAGAGAGCCCCGCCATCTAGGGCGGGGCTCTACGTTATGCCTGATTGCCTTCGCTTACGGCACATTCACTGGCTCTTGCCTGCGCTGATGACCCGCCTCCTTCTCAACGACCAAACAAGGAAGGCAGCGAAAAGCACCGCTATCCCAATCCCCAGGGCAATTGATATAACCGTAGAGGCTTCATCAGAAGGCTCGCCAGGGGTCGCGGCCAGCTCCAACGGGCCAACCGGCTCTACAATCCCGCCAACCGGATACCCCACAGTGACGTCCTCATCCGGCTCCGGGTCTTCTCCCGGTGGAGTGTTGAGGTCTTGGCCTGTGGGACCCTCATCATCTATCGGACCGAAGTTATCGCCACTGGCGAAGGCGTTGGCATCATAGGTGCCAGGGGGAATACCGGGAAGCACATTCGCTGTAAACGGGATAAGAACACCACCGCCGCCCGGAATGTCCCAGTAGCTCCAGAGCGGTGACGTATCACCCGGTGTCGGTTCAGTAGAGTGGCGTGTAGCACCACCCCATTCTATTACAGTACCAGTGCTGGCATAGGTGAAAAAGGCGGGCAGTTCCGCCCAGATAGAGACATTTATCGCACCGTCCAAAAGGTCCACACCTGGTGGTAAATTGCCTAACCCGTCTGTAAGCGGGCCCAAGTTGCTTACATTGATCGTGTATTGCACCTGACCCCCTGGCGTCACAGTGGGCGTCAGCACGTCCATGTCGATGGTCATCTGGAGAATCTCACCGTTATACGGAGGGCTATCCGATTTAGTAATATCGCCAGGATCCGCCAGTGCGGCATTGAGGCTCAGCAGCGGGACTGCCAGAGCCACTGTCAGCACGGTCGCTATTGCTAGCGGTGTAAGCCATTTCTTTGTACCCATGTTCACCCCTTACTTCCCTTTCGGCTTTGGCTACCCCTTTAATATAACGGGCTCTGACTAAAAACTGCCCCCATCCGCGTATCCAACACTAAGAAAGCCATTATATACCACGCTAATACAGGCGTTGTCAAGCACTATTGTGGCTCCCTGCAGCCAGTTAACTCGATAGACCCCAAAATGTCATCGCGTGGCAATCTCCACGTCGCCATGCTGAACTTGTTTCAGCATGCCTTGTTTCACGACAGAACACCACTGTGATTGCCACGTCGCCAGGGCTCCTCGCAATGGCGGTCGTGTTGCACGCCGCAGACCGTCCTTTCTTTTCCCACCCACCCTCCCTGGTATGTAGAATTTTGGGGGATACCCCCAAACCCCCTCCCCCGATGTAATCGGGGGACTCCCCTTTACAACGGTTTACCGGAGAGTGACAAAACCCTGTTGACAGGGTGGAACATATGTTCTAATATGGGCGCATGGATGAACTGCCCCCGGAGCAAGAGCACTACCAGGACGATGGCTGTGACCTCTTCCCCTCATGCCTGCGCTGCCCCCTCACCCGCTGTCGCTACGACATCCCGGGGAGGCAAACCAGAAAGGAGCTGAGGAATAGAGAGATGGCGCGCCTCCACCAGGCGGGGGTTGCGGTCAGGGAGCTGGCAGAGCGCTTCGGGGTGAGCCGGCGAACGGTATATCGCATCATAGCAACCCGATCGGACCGGGGGAGCTATGAATAATATAACCCTCCCCCAGCAACTGGCCCGGATGGACCGCGACCGCATGAATCGTTATTCTGAGAACCTGGCCTTCTACAACGGCGAGCAGTGGCAACGCCGTTCCGCCCGTAGCGAACGTCAGTTGACTATCAACTATGCCAAAGCCCTTGTCGATAAAGTCAGCTCCTATCTCATGTCGGGCTTTACTTTCGCTGTAGACCCTGTCATTCCTGTCCGTCTTACGGACTCCGATATTCCATTCGGAGAAAGCTCCCCCGATCCTGCGGCGGCTGCCGAGCGCTTTTTACGCAGCGTCTATGACGATAATGATCTTTTCGCCCTCGACTTTGATACCGAGGTTGATTGCGCTGTGATGGGAGACGCTGCCTATAAGGTCACCTGGTCTCCCACTGAGAAGCGCATTCTCGTCACTGCTCCGGATGTCCAGGGGCTATACGCCTGGTGGATACCGGATAATGTCACCTCTGTTTACCGGGTGGCTGCGCGCTACCGTCTATCCGCTGAGGAGGTAAATATACTCTACGGCATATTACCCAAGGGCAAGACCGCCTGGGTCGTTGAGCTCTGGACGGACAAATTATTTGAGCTATGGATCGATAGCGATCAGGTCCATAGCAGCGCAAACCCTTACGGCTTTATACCCTATCTGCTATTCCCCAATCTCAGAGAGCCTAAGAAGTTCTGGGGGATCTCCGATATCCCCGTCATAATCGAATCCCAGCGCGAGCTCAATAGAGCCGTGTCGCAGTTATCCCGAATCCTGGAGCTCTCCGGCAACCCTATCGCCGTTCTGGAGAATGTGGAGGAGTCCTCCGATATTGCCGTCCGGCCAGGCTCTGTCTGGAATATACCTGAGGATGCCAGGGCTTATCTCCTCGACCTGCTCCAGGGCGGGGGCGTCCGACTTCATATCGATTTTATCGAGCTCCTATTCCGCATAATCCACGACGTTTCTGAATCCCCCAAGGCAGCATGGGGCGGGGCTGAGCGAGACCTCTCAGGCGTTGCCCTGGAGATTGAGATGCAGCCCCTTCTTCAGAAAGTTAGGCGAAAGCGCCTCATACGTGCCGCTGTATACCGCCGCCGAAACGAGATGATCCTCGCCCTTGCCGAGCGCTTCCTGGGGCAATCTTATGGCGATGTCACCCACCGCATTATCTGGGGGCCGGTGCTTCCCCGTGACTTCCAGCGCCAGGTCACCAATGAGGTAGCACTAATCCAGAGCGGGGTTCATTCACGGCGCTACGCCATGGATAGCCTCGGGATAGAGGACCCTGAGCGGGAGTTTTCTCAGTGGCTATCCGAGAGACAGCGAATAATGCAGCAGAATAGAGACCTTAACGCAAAGTCTACACACCTTGGGAGTGAGTGAGTGATGTGTCGCCTTAGCGTTTGTCCGAGTGCCCCGATAAATCGGGGTGCTCGGAGGTAATAAAAACGAGGAGGATATTGTGACCGAGGAAACCACTGCACCAACGGATGGTGCTCCCGACCAGGCTCCGGTCCGAGCGGAAACATCGGACTCCGATGCTATGCTCGGAGGGCAGGTTGCCGAATTACAAGCCGCCCTAGCGGCCAGGGATGCCGAGTTCGGGAAGCTGAAGGAAGCCCTTGCCGAGAAGAGCGCCCTTGCCGATTCTCAGGAGCAGGAGCTTTCCACGCTACGGCCTGCAGGCGCCGCCGCGGAGGAGAGGATCGCCGGCCTTACCGATAGTCTATCCGAGGCTATTTCCAAGTACAAGGATAGGCTCTACGCCGCCCACCCTGAGCTACTTGAGAATATGATTATGGGTGAGACTATTAAGGAGATCGACGATTCCCTGGGTAGCGCTCTACTGCTCGTCGATAAGGTCAAGGCCAATGTCGCCGAGCAGGCAAAGGTTGTTACGGTCCCCGCCGGCTCACCCGAGCGCACGGGCACCCCCGATTTTATCGGGGCCATGAGCGCTAAGGAAAAGATCGCATACGCTGTCGCAAAGGAGGCCAAGTAATGGCTATAACACTAACCGAAGCAGCCAAGCTATCGACCGATATTCTCTTGACGGGGATTATGGAGACCATCGTCAAGGATTCGCCGGTATTGCAGCGGCTGCCGTTTATCGAGGTTGTAGGAAACGGGCTAACCTACAACCGGGAGCTTACCCTGCCCGTTGTCGCATGGTATGACGAAAACGCTGCGTGGGGTGCCGAGACCGCACCAACGCTCACTAAAGTCACCGCCGGCCTGGAGATCCTGGGGGCTAACGCCGACGTGGACAACTTCATCAAGGCCACCCGCTCCAATATCCAGGACGTGGAGGCAGCGGTAATTGAGCTCAATTCTAAGGCTATCCGCCATGAGTTCGAGAAAACCTTCATCGACGGCCTGGGGACTTCCGGGGCTAAGGACTTCGCCGGCCTGAATGCACTCGTTCCCGTGCATTCCGATTGGGCAGCCGATACCGCCTACGCCCTGGGGGACTATTGCATCGCCACCACCTTTAATGGGTGGAGGTATGAGGCTACCGTTGCCGGCAGTTCCCACGCCACCACCGAGCCGACCTGGCCCACCACCGAGGGGGGGACTGTTGTTGACGAGGGTGTTACCTGGACCTGCCGTCGCTGTCCTTCCATTGAGGCGGGGACTAACGGGGCCACGCTCACCCTGGCCATGCTGGACGAGCTCATCGATAAGGTGTTGGGCGGGAAGCCCGATCTCCTGCTCATGAGCCGGCGGTCGAGGCGAAAGATCAACGCCCTGTCCAGGGCAGCCGGTGTCAATCTCCAAACCGAGCGTGACGAGTTCGGCAGTTTCATTGATCTCTATAACGGCATTCCTGTCGGGGTCAGTGACTGGATACTGGACAACGTCACCCAGGGGACTAGCGGCGTTACCTCCAATATCTACGCCTTCCAGATGGGGGAGGGCGCTCTGTGCGGGCTTTCGTCTCCTGGGCTGATACAGGTGGAGAGGGTCGGTCAGCTTGAGAGCTACGATGCCACCCGTACCCGCATCAAGTTTTACTGCGGGCTAGCCCTGTTCAGCACAGTAAAGCTCGGTCGCCTGTACGGGGTTACGGACTAGGCCAAGGGGTACTTTACTCTTGTATAGCGCGGGAGAGGCGGGGCTGTATCGGGGCTGTAGGGTGGGTGTAGTGAAACGAAACCCACCAGTCGAGGGCATGCGTTTTTCGGCCCCGCCTCTCGGCTATTCCATACGTTGTATGGTATTCGACTCGTGAAACTGGGGCACTTAGGGGCAAACTCGTAAGGCTGTTTTTTTAGCCCTAATATATAGAAAGGGGTCCGACGGACCCCGATACATCGGGGCGATGAATGAAATATCATCGGAGGTGTTAGGTGGACTTATCAATCATGGTCACCCAGGTCAGGCGGGATCTCAGGGATGAGGATTCCGAAAACTACAACTGGACGGATGATGAGCTCAAGCGTCATATCGCCCACGCTCTCTATGATCTCTCCGAGCAGATTCCCCGTGAGACTACCGTAACTCTCTCAACTGTCAGTGGTTCGATGGACCTTGATATAGCCTCTCTCTCTGATCGTGTGGTTGTTCACGCTGTCGAGTATCCTCTTGACTGCACTCCCAGGCGTTATCAGCGCTTCTCCCTGTGGGGGGATACTTTAACTTTTCTCCTCGATCTATCGGGGCCTATCCCCGACGGCTCAGATTGCACTATCTACTATGGCAAGATTCACACCCTCAATGGCAGTGCTACCACCTTGCCCACGAAGTATCACGATCTCCTAGCTATGGGGTCTGAGGGCTATGCTCTGATATCGTGGGGCGGCTATTCGGTTAACCGGGTTAATCTTGGCGGTCCCGATGTATCCGCTGACTACCGCCATTCCGGTGACCTTAAATTAGACTTGTTCTACAGCCAGATAAAGCGCCTCGGGCGCCGGCACCGGGCGTTAGTATCCAGGCTCTACACCCCCGCCGAGGCACCGGTGAGCATGTCCGAGTGAAACATCGGACTCCCCAGGGAGGCGTTTGCTATCATGGGGGACCCGAAAGACCCCGATGTATCGGGGGAGGGCGAGATCATCGAGGCAGCTAGGCATCTAGCCAATCACTACGTCAGGGCCGGCAGGTCTCTCCCCGATACGTTGGCGGTTCTGATTTAATGCTTTAAGAGAGGAGGTATTAGTTATGGTTATTTCAAAGCTTAGCAGCAGGAAGTTCTGGATTGGCGTGATCGCTGCTATCTTTTCTATGGTGGCTCTTCTCGGCTATGACATACCCATTGAAGAGGTAGTTATTGTCGACGCAGTAATGGCCATCTACATTCTCGCCGAAGCTATAGTGGACTGCTTCCGCAAAGAGAAAGCGTAAATGAGAAGCCTAAGCGATACCCTTAAAGCAGCGCAGCGGTCAGGGTCCGCACGCCCCTACGTTACGGCCGAGGTCCGCCAGAGGATAGCGGGCATCCGCCGGCTCGATTTCACCAGAGAATATGAAGGCCCCCAGGGAGACGGTTTTAACGCTCTGACCGCCACCGGTGACGATCATATTCTCAGGCTGTGGGTCAATCCAGGCGACAACAAGCTATACACTCAAATCTTATAAGGAGGATCACAATGGCTAACATGCTCTATGAAAAAGCTAGGCAGGGTTTTCTCGATGGGAGTATCGATTGGGACACCGACGACATCCGGGCGATCTTGATCGATACCGCCGATTATACCGTTGACCTGGACGCCCACGACAACCTCGACGACATCCCCGCAGGGGCCAGGGTTGCCGTCTCCGGATCGCTCACCGGCAAGACGGTGGTCGATGGCGTAGCCGACGCCGACGATGTGACGTTTAGCGCGGTGACCGGGGATCAGTGTGAGGCGATAGTGCTCTACAAGCACACCGGCGTTGAATCCACGTCCCGTCTAATAGCCTACATCGACAGCGCTACCGGCTTGCCCGTCACGCCCAACTCCGGAGATATCGAGGTCCAGTGGGCTGATGGGGCGAGCAAGATATTTAAGCTGTAACTTGTACCTTGCGGCTTGAAAACTTGAAACTGAGGTTGAGCCATGTCCACCAGGTATGAGTATTATGACGCCGGCGCGACAGCTGTTTGGGCAGCCCAGGGCAACTCGGTTAGCGCCCAAACCTTTACCCCTTCTGTCGCCCACATCATCACGTCCGTAAAGATAAAGGCGTTTCGTGTAGGTTCTCCAGGTACTGTAACTGCGAGCATACGGGCCACAGATGTCAACGGCAAGCCCACAGGTGTTGATTTATGCTCAGGCACTATAGACGGCAACGGCTTTACCACGGATACCGCAGGTGTACTCTATGAAATCACTCTCGGGGCGGGTACTGCCCTTGCAGCATCAACGAAGTACGCCATCCTTATCAAAGCCCCCAGTGGTGACACTTCTAATTACGTCCAGGGTCTAGGCGCAGGTGGCAATCCCTATGCCGGTGGTCAACTGTGTGGTAGTAGCGATAACGGCGTTAACTGGACAATTTATGCCGACTATGACAAGAACTTCGAGGACTGGGGTACTACTACACAAACCATCGCCCCCACTAGCATTGCCAGCGCCGAGGCATTCGGCACTCCCACCGTAGCCCCAGGCCCCGTTACCGTCTCCCCCCCGTCCATCGCCTCAGGAGAGGCGTTCGGCACGCCCACGGTCGCCCTCGTCCCCCTGCACGTATTCCCCTCCTCCATTCCAAGCGCTGAATCCTTCGGCAAGCCCAACCTCAAATATGACCAGGTGATCGCCCCCCCGTCCATCGCCAGCGCTGAGGCGTTCGGCGTCCCCACCGTTGCGCCCGGTCCCGTCACTGTCTACCCCACCACCATTGCCAGCGCTGAGGCGTTCGGCGTCCCCTTCGTCTGCCACTACGTCGGCGTCACGTCCTATGCCGTCGCCGCTTGCTCATACGGGTCGAGCGTCTATCTATTCCGTATCGGCCTCGACGGCCACCTATACCGCCGCCAGAGCGCCGATAACGGCGTTTCTTGGGCTGCTTGGGTCGATATGGGCGATATAACAGGGACCGCCGACTTCCGCCTCGCTTGCTGCTTCAAGGATGCTGACGAGGCCATTGTGCTCTATTCCACTGGAGCGTCCATTTACCGCCGTCGATTAAGCGGCGGGACCTGGGAGGCGGCCGCCGCCTGGACCAATAGCCTCAATTCTATTACCGGTATCGCTGTCACCTACATGGGAGACTGGAATGTGGCGGTCACCGGCACCGATACCGCCGATTGCCCCGGATTATGGACGTGCATACTCGGCGACGGCTATAGCGGTGCCGTGGGGACGTGGTATTCACTCAATGCGCTCATGTCGGCCGAGTATGGATCGGGTATCTCCTACCACTTCCCCACCCTCGATATGCCCGATGTGTTCCGCATGTTCTTTATCGAGACCTATAGCGGTACTGAGGCTTATTCCATGCCATTCTTTACCTACTCTCTCCCCACCGCCGATTTTATCGACAACCTGTGGCGTGAGCCTGTACCGTTCAACCTATCGAGTGAGTATGGTATTCACATGGCCCACGCCGGCGGTAGCGTTTTTTTAAGCTGCCCCTACGGGTACTGGACCGCAGTTCTCACTCCCGCCAGCGTGGATTTGACCGGTGATCTCACCGGTGCCCACCTATCGCTGAAGCCCTTATCGGGAGAGCTCAGTCTATTACTTCGAAACGACGACGGCCGGTACAACTCACCGTCCTTTACCAGAGGGTGCGATATCCGCTTGAAACTCGGCTACCACACCGCAGCCGGGGCGGAGACCGCCGGCTATCTCCCCATAGTTACAATCGATTCTATCGAGCGCACTCTTAAAAAGGGGCGTTCCGTTGTCACCCTGCACGCCCTGGACGGGTGGTCGCTACTCTATAACTGGATAGCCCGCTATCAGTTCTCTTGGGCTGCCAGCGAGAAAAACATCTTCCAGCTGCTGTCGTTCGTATTCGCCCGTGCCGGCATCGCGCTATCGTCCTACTCGACGTCGAGCCGCATCACCGCCTACGAGCCCGCTTTCACTATTCACCCGGGGGAGCGTGGTATAACTGCCGTTAAGCGCCTCTTATCGCTTGTTGAGGACGTTATTCTCTTTGTTCGGTGATACTGCGTATCTTATTCATCCGCAATCGACCGATAGCGCCGATTATGCCTATGGCATCGCTCACAAGGTGAGCGAGTGTGTCACGTTCGAGAATACGATTTCTGAAAATATCGCCCTAACACATTCTGAGACTATTGCCGTGGGGGACTATAGGTGGTCAGAGATTAACCTTGTCTACGATAGACTTTCCAAAGAGTTTGACGATAACATTGCTACAGCAGCCGACGCCCACAAGCAAGGCGAGGCAACTCTAAGAGAAGCCGAGCTCTCTAAAGTTGCCGGCACGATAACAGTCCCAATGAATGTAGCCCATGATCTTTACGATGTTGTTGAGCTAACCGTGCCCCACCTTGACATCTCCTCACAGCTTTATCGCTTGGCTGCCATAGATTTCTACTGGACACCTGAGAAGAAAGCATACAATCAGCGCCTTCTATTGAGTGGGGTGTAGTAGTGGGTAGGCTGGCCGACGTCGGCCAGCCTACCCGAGGGCACGTATATTATTAGAGGTATGAATGATAAAGAGAGGTATCCTCAAAGCCTTCGATAGTGGTACATACCTTGCCACCGTTCAGATGATAGGTAGTCTCCCGACATGGATGCACGGTATACCGGTATCAAGAGGCATACCCACCGATCAAATGGTTGTAGGTAGGAGTGTTCTCATATATTTTTCCTCACCCGGAGGCCCCGCATCGGCGGTACTTCTAGCAGTGTGGACACCATAATCTCTTGATCAACTGCTACCACTACCCCTTTAATACGCCATCCGCCATCATACCCCTTTCTACATAATCCACTGTCTGCAAGCCTCTGATCACCCAATGTGCCGGGGACGGGAAGAAATATTTTACAAAAGCCTCCATTTGTGGTATAATTTCTTAATGCAGGGAACTACAATCTCAGTGGTTTTCTTTTAGGTTTCGCCAAGGCTTTGCTTTAGCTGGGGCGAAACTTCCTTTTTATATGGGAGGCCGCGATTAGTACAGATATAGAAGAGAGCCGGAACAGAAACAACGAATACAATGCCGAAGACATCATGGTGCTGGACGGCATGGAGGCGGTGCGCCGGCGCCCGGGGATGTATATCGGTAGCACCGGGCAGCACGGGCTGCACCACCTGGTACAGGAGATCGTCTACAACAGCATAGATGAGGCATTGGCCGGCGCCTGCGACATGGTGGAGGTGACCATATTCGAGGACGGTCGGGTGGCGGTCGCCGATAACGGCAGGGGGATCCCGGTTGAGGTGCACCCGGTAACCAGAACCTCGGCTCTTGAGGCGGTGATGACCGTGCTTCACGCCGGAGCCAAGTTCGGTGGCCGGGGCTATACCGTCTCCGGCGGGCTCCATGGGGTAGGAGCCTCGGTGGTAAACGCCCTCTCCTCCGATCTCCGGGTGGAGGTGAAGAGGGACGGCAAGCGCTACCGGCAGGAATACTGCCGCGGCGTGGCCCAGAACTCGGTGGAGGAGATAGGAGAGGCCACAGACACGGGGACGGTCACCACCTTCCTTGCCGACAAGGGGATATTCGGTGACCTAAGCTACGACTTCAACGCGCTGGCGCAGCGCTTCCGCGAGATGTGCTACCTCACCAAAGGGGTGGAAATTCACTTCGAGGATAAAAGGTCGGAACGGGAGGTCACCTTCTACTTTGAAGGGGGAATCGCCAGCTTTGCCCGATACCTCAATAAGAATCGCCCAGTGTTGCATGAGCCGATCTATATCTCAAAGACGGTGAACGGCACCGAGGTGGAGGTAGCACTACAGTATAACGAGGGCTTTGCAGAGACCGTACTCAGCTTTGCCAACTGCATCAATACCCAGGACGGCGGCACACATCTTACCGGGTTCCGCTCCGCCATGACCCGCGTTATCAACGACACCGCCAGAAATATAAAGCTTCTCAAGGAGGATGAGGTCAATCTAATCGGCGATGACACCAGGGAGGGGCTGGTGGCCATCATCAGCGTCAAGCTGGCCGAGCCCCAGTTTGAGGGGCAGACAAAGGCCAAGCTGGGAAATCCGGAGACAAAAAATCACGTGGAGTCTGCGCTAGTGGACGGGCTCGCCCAGTACCTCGACGAGCACCCCGCAGAGGCCAAGCGGATCGTGGAGAAGTGTCTCACCACCGCACGTGCCCGGGAGGCGGCGCGCAAGGCGCGCGACCTGGTGCTCAAAAAGAACTCCCTGGAAGCGGGCACCCTGCCCGGCAAGCTGGCGGATTGCTCTGACAAGGACCCTGCGCAGTGCGAGATCTATCTGGTGGAGGGGGAGTCGGCGGGCGGCTCTGCCAAGCAGGGACGGGACCGACGCTTTCAGGCGATCCTCCCCTTGAAGGGCAAGATACTCAACGTGGAGAAGGCCTCTCCGGAGAAGATGCTGGCTCATGTAGAGATCCGCATCATCATCACCGCACTGGGTATCGGCATCGATAAGCAACTGGATCTCTCCAAGCTGCGCTACCACCGCGTAATCATCATGACCGATGCCGATGTCGATGGCTCCCATATCCGCACCCTGCTACTCACCTTCTTCTTCCGCCACATGGTGGATCTTATCAACGGCGGTCATCTCTTCATCGCCCAGCCGCCCCTATACAGACTGGGTGACGGTAAAAAAGCAGAGTGGCTTTACTCCGAGGCGGAAATGGAGCGCTCCATCGCTAAGAAAGCTTTTGAGGAGCTCTCCGTCCGCTCAACAGATGGCTATATTACTCACAAGGGAACCAAGATAGGCGACCTGTTGAATTCACTCAGGGAGCTGGAACGGGGGCTCGATGCCCTGGAGAAGGAAGGCATACCGCGGCAGATAAGCGCCATTCTGCTTGTGAACGAGGAGTCCTTCCACCGCCTCGACCTCTCTAGGAAGGAAAGCATGCAGCAGCTAAGCAGGTGGCTTGAGGAATCCGGATATCCCACCAGCTTATGCCTGGATGATACCGACGATGAATACTGGGTTGAGGTTGAATTCAAGGATCATAAAATAAGGCTGGACAAGCGCGTTCTTGAGCACGCCGCCCTTCATGGCTGCTTCAATGCGTATCCGCAGGTCAGGCGCCTTACCAACAACAAATCATACACCATTGTTAAGAAGGGCAGAGAGATCGGCAACGATATTCCCTGGTATGAGCTTGCCGGGGTGCTCCAGAAAAGCGCTGACCGGTCAGGAATAGCGCTCCAGCGCTACAAGGGACTGGGGGAGATGAGCGCCCAGCAGCTCTGGGAGACCACGATGAACCCGGAGACCAGGACGATATTGCAGGTCAACGTAGAGGACGCGGTCAAGGCGGATAAGATATTCGAGACGCTCATGGGTGATGAGGTGCCTCCCCGCAAGGCCTTCATCCAGGCCCACGCCAAGAGCGTCAGGAACCTGGATATTTAAGGCCACGCTTGCGATCCTAGCAGCGATTTCGTATTCTCTTGATGGGTGCTGTTATCAGGACAAATAGCAAGCGCGGTATGAACAGGATAAGACCGACACAGAGCCTGCCCGCCCTGATCCAGAAGTTCTTGTGCTCCTGGGCTTCATACTCATCTACTGCCCCTTCAAGTATGCTGTCAAAGATCTGATCCTCTGATGGACACATTTTAGTTCTCCTGTTATTGATTATTCAGTTCTAATCTCTCCCGCCGCGTCCGCATGCAGGATTGCAGTAAAATCGTAGCCGCGCCTATGCAGTTCATCGCTTCCCCCCTGGTGACGGTCCAGAAGCGCCACTACCTTGGCCACCCGGCAGCCCGCCTCCTCCACCGCCTTTATCGCTTTCAGGGTGGAACCTCCTTTGGTGATTACATCCTCGACGATGGCCACACTGGAGCCTTTTTGGGGGATATGACCCTCTATAGCCTTCTGCGTCCCGTGCTCTTTCATATCCCCTCTCACGATGAAGGCGGGGATTGGCTTCCCTTCCATATGGCTGACCAGCGCTACAGCAGCGACGATGGGGTCGGCACCCAGGGTAAGCCCGCCAACAGCATCTATTCCGCTATCTCTTAAAAGATCAAAGACCAGCCTGCCGGCAAGGTATGCGCCCTCCGCGGAGAGGGTAACCATCTTGAGGTCAAAGAAGTATGTGCTCTTAGCCCCCGATGCGAGGGTGAAATCGCCGCGCACAAGCCCCCGCTCCTTGACCAGCTCCATAAACCGCTCCCGCTGCTCCAGCATCAATTCAAACTCCCCTCTTTTTGTCCCTCACAAATTGGTCGTATGGAATGTGGGAAAATGTTCCCTGTCATTGCGAGCCAGGATAAGCAATTCAAGCATCTCCCACCCACCCTAAAAAGGTATTACCTGGGGATACCCCCCGGACCCCCAACACGGGAGATTCCCCGGTCGGAGCGGATGCTCCGACCCACCCAAAATCCCATACCCCAACCCCTGAAATAGGCCGAAAAGTTCCCCAGTCAATTGGGGTGGGGTGCACCCCTTGGTAACTGTTGGTTGCTAAGACACACGGTCTGGCATGTATATCTCTGCCAAATCCTTCGTCACTTTAAAGCAATTCCCCTATCACAAAGCGCCGCAGGCCGTTGCCTGTCATTCCGGGTCGTTAACAATAGTATCACATAATGAAATAATGCTGTGTATACGACGTCTATTTATAGAGCCCCTTCTCCCTGATATAGCGTTCCACCGCAGCGGGGACGAGGCCCGTTATGGTGAGGCCGCAGGCAACCCGCTCCCTGATAGCGGAGGAGCTTATGTCACTGAGCGGGTTATTCAAGATGGTGATGTGCTTTGAGATCCCGGGAAGGTCCCGCTCCATTTGCTTCAGGTCTATGTCCAGGCACCCAGGGCGCCTCGCAGCCACCAGTCGGCATATGGTGACAATCCTCTCCGGCTCTCTCCATTCTAAGAAACCGGCCAGGGCATCAAGCCCCAGGATGTAATAAAGCTCTGCATCCGCGCCGAGCTCGCGTTTCAGGTCGTTAAGTGTATCCACAGTGTAGGAGGGTCCGGGACGGTCTAGATCAATGCTCGCTGCGCTGAAAGACGGGTTTTCGGCGATAGCAAGCTCGGTCATCGCCAGGCGGTGCTCACCTGGGGCGATGTTCCTATGCCCCTTGAGCCAGGGCTCTCCTGCGGTAACAAATACAACCCGTGATAGCCCCAGCTTCTTCCTAGCCGCCTCGGCGATTACCAAGTGCCCGCTGTGTACCGGGTCGAAGGTCCCTCCCAGCACCCCTATCTTAAGCATTTCTCTCCTATGCTTGGTACCATTCCTAAAAGGGATGTCTTTAGCAAACCCGGTGATTGGCCTTTCTCTATTCCCATATCATCTCCATTTTACCAAACAGCACCCTGTCTCCGGGTTTCACCCCTGCCCTTTTAAGCGCTCCGACGACCCCCATCCCGGCAAGCTGCCTCTTGACGTAGCTGCGGGCCTCCGGGTTCTCCAGGTCCATCCTGGCGAGCACCCGCTCCGCCCTCTCGGATGATACCATAAAGGTGTCCCCTTCTCTGGAAACGACCACCTTCTCCCTTTTGGGCCGGGGACGAAATACCTTTAGCGCCTCGGGTGGTTGAGGCGCGGATGCTGTGTCCAGCACCTCATAAGCCTTCGCCATTAGCGAGTGCACCCCTTCGGTGGAGGCCGCGGAGATAAAAAAGATCTGTGATTCCCCCTGTCCTAGCTCCCTTTCCAGTTCAGGTATGCGCTCCCTTACATGGGGTATGTCTATCTTGTTCACCACTATAAGCTGCGGCTTCTCTGCCAGCACCGGATTGTACTGTGATAGCTCGTCATTTACCCTCTCCATATCGGCAAGGGGGCTATCTGAACCGCCGTCAAGAAGGTGAATGAGCACCCTGGTACGCTCGGCATGGCGCAGGAAATCGTGCCCCAGGCCCCGTCCTCGGTGAGCACCCTCGATGAGCCCCGGTATCTCGGCCAGCACGAAGGTACTTTGTCCAACCTCCACTACCCCCAGTACCGGCTCCGTGGTAGTGAAGGGGTAGTCGGCAACCCTGGGCCGCGCCTCCGTCGCTGCCGCCAAGAGAGTTGACTTTCCTACGCTGGGATAGCCGATGATTCCCACATCTGCTATAAGCTTCAACTCGAGGATCAGTGAGGTCTCCTCCCCCACCTCCCCCTTCTGAGCTATGCGTGGCGTACGGTTAGTGGAAGTTCTAAAGCGTGCATTACCATGGCCGCCGCGACCTCCGTGCGCCACCAAAACTTGCTGTCCATCCTCTGTTAGGTCGGCGAGCAAATACCTTTCACCGCCAGCATTCCTGTAAATAAGTGTACCCGTCGGAACCATGATCCTGAGGTCGCGGCCACTTTTGCCATGCCTTTTCTTGCTAGCGCCGTTCTCCCCTTGCTCAGCATAAATATGCCTCCCCCCACGATAGAATTTTTGTAGCGTTTTCATTCCTCTATCGGCAACAAAATAAATACTGCCTCCGTTACCTCCATCACCTCCATCGGGACCTCCGAAGGGAACGTATTTTTCGTGGCGAAAGCCTACTACTCCTCCTCCGCCATTCCCGGCCTTAACCTCAAGCTCAACACGATCGATCAATTACGCACACCTTATTTTTAGTAATATTATATCAATCAAACTATATTAAACAACCTTAACAAGAATAATAAGGGATGTGTGTATGTGCAAGACAGTTACCGATTGTGAGGTGTCCACTGGTGCAAACATGGTGAGCAGAGTGTGCTGGCAGAAGTGATTGATGTGGGCAGCAAGAAACGCACATTTCTAGAGAAGGGGGTTTACATAAAAAGGATCAACTTGTGCACATTTACCGCAGGTTATGCACGGAATACGGCCGCTTCTGCACAATAGTTATGTTTTGTGGTGCCTTTATGTGGGTCTTTTGGCGAAGAGCTGCTCCCTTATCTCAATGGCGTCGCGGCGCAGCTGGGGGTTGGTATTTATCTCTAAGGAGAGTTTATCATAACCGCGGAGTATGCTAGAGTGGTCTCTATTACCCAGCACCCTGCCGATCTCGCTGAAGGAACTCCCAGTCTCCTCCCGTACCAGGTAGATAGCGAGATGACGACCCAGTACAGTCAGCTTGTCCCGCCGCTTGCCTGTAAGGGCTTCCGGTTCGAGATCGAAGTACTTGGCGACATTGGCGATAATGAGCGCTGGAGTTATGGAGCGGCGGGGCGCCGTCTCGGGGAACTCGGCGAGCGCTTGTGATGCCAGCTCAATGGTGAGGGTTACCTTGGAAAGGCGGGAGTAGGCCACAACGCGATTCAACGCGCCTTCGAGCTCGCGAATGCTCTTCTGAACCTTGCGGGCGATGAAGTCAATTACCTCCGGTGGTACCGATATCTTATTCTCCTCTGCCTTGGCTTGAAGTATGGCCAAGCGTGTCTCCAGGTCGGGAGGCTGGATATCGGCAATGAGCCCCCATTCGAAGCGGGAGCGCAGTCGGTCCTCAAGCAGGGGCATGGACTTGGGGGGGCGGTCGCTGGTTAGCACGATCTGGCGGCTGGCATTATGGAGGTCGTTAAAGGTGTGGAAGAAGCCCTCCTGCGTCTGCTCCTTCCCGATAATGAATTGGATGTCATCGATTAACAGAACATCCACACTGCGATACTTCTGGCGGAAATCCTCCGTCTTCTGCTCCCGGATGGCTTTAATGAACTCGTTGGTAAACTGCTCGGTGCTCACATAGAGCACGCTAAGCTTGGTTTTGTAAACTAAGCACCCTATGGCGTGAAGCAGGTGGGTCTTCCCTAAGCCGACGCCGCCGTAGATAAATAGCGGGTTGTAGACACGACCCGGCTTTTCCGATACCCCTAGTGCGGCGGCGTGGGCTAGTCGATTGCAATTACCAACGATAAAGGATTTGAAGGTGTACTTGGGATTAAAGTGGTTGGTTCCCGTTTTGCGGAAGTTCGTACCGGCAGAGGGTTTGCCGTTCCCCTTGGACTTGGCCGTAGTGCTCTGCTCATGAATTTGAAAACGGACACTCACACCATCCCCAATGATGCCGATGAGGGTCTTATGGATAAGCGAGGTCAGTCGCTTCTCCAGCCACTCAATGGAGAAGGTGGATGGCACGCCAACCACAAACTGATCCCCCTGATAGCTCAAGCCGACGGTGTCTTTTAACCAGGTGTCATAATTTGTCCTCGATAGCTGTAACTGAAGCTCCCCCAGTGCCGCCTCCCAGATATCCTTGGCCGACTCCTTAACCAGCATCCTTTTCACACTCCTTAATGTAGTGGCACAGATAAGGGCCCTTCGTAATCGCCATTTCAGTGATGTACCCGAGGCCGGTAGGTCGGCCTGAATCGGGAGCACTGATATTTAAGGTCGCCTGAGTCTTAGACAGTTCTATCAAGGATATCGGAAGGCGCAACAGAAACATTACCAAGAAATGCACCAGGGGTCAATATGTTTTTGCACCAATTTTGCCCCGATTTCCGTTAACTTTTTGCCCTATTTTTAAACCTCCAACACAATTTTTACGAACAATCGACGTAAAGTTATGGGTCCTCTTTTTTGCTGGTGGCTAGAATGAATAGTGCTTCCATGATAGAATATCCTTGCTACGATGCGCATCGTTTTTATGGGTGCCCCCCAGTTCGCCGTGCCAGCCCTGGAGCGGCTTATCTCTGGCGAGCACACGGTGGTCGCCATTTACACTCAGCCGGATAAGCCGGCGGGGCGTGGGCGTATGCCCTCCTTCCCTCCGATTAAGCGGGTGGCCCTGGAATATGGGCTCGAGGTGCGCCAGGTGGAAAGCTTTGCAAAGGCTGACGCCGCCGCCTCACTGGCGGATCTCAGCCCCGATGTTATCGTGGTTGCCGCCTTTGGCCAGATCCTGCCTCCACGGGTGCTCGCTGTCCCGCCCTTCGGCTGCATCAATCTGCACCCATCGCTGCTCCCCAGGCATCGCGGACCCACGCCCATCCCATCGTCGATCCTGGCCGGCGATGAGTGGACCGGCGTCTCCATCATGCTCCTTGATGAGGGCGTCGACAGCGGCCCCATCTTAGAACAGCGCAGGGTGTTAATCGCGCCTCAGGACACCACTGACTCCCTGACCGACAAGCTGGCACAGATCTCCGCCCAACTCCTGGAGGAAACGCTCCCCCGATGGCTCTCCCGCTCGCTTACTCCTCAGCCGCAGCCGGAGGAGGGAGCCACCTATACCAGGCTTATATCCAAGGGAGATGGTAATATCGACTGGCAGATCCCGGCTGTTCATATAGAGCGAATGGTGCGCGCTTATTACCCCTGGCCCGGCTGCTATACCACTTGGCGGGGGAAGATGCTCAAGATAGTGTTGGCAGCCCCGATAACAGGGGAGAGGGGAGAGTCTGGAAGGGTGCTCACGCTCCCCCGGGGTGAGGTCGGGGTGCAATGCGGGGAGGGAATACTCAGGTTGCAAGGGCTTCAGCTCGAGGGGAAGCGGGAGATGGCTGCCGATGAGTTCCTGCGGGGGCAGCGGGATTTTGTCGGCTCGCTGCTCCCCTGTTAAAAATTAGCTGATACTCCGAGCTAATGTCCCTGTCTATGTGGGCCCTGAGGGCGACCTGGTCTGGCTAAGCAAAGTCACTAGTAACTAGGACCTGTTGTCCCTGGACTGATGGTTTATCGCTGGGCTTATTCCGATTTCTCCTCACCCTCCGCTTCCCCTGGTGGGGCCTCAGCCTCTTCAACCGATACCGCCTCCTCCTCAATCAGTTTCTCGACTTTGCTCTCCATCACCTTGACCACCAACTGGTCGGGATCGGTTAGCACCTCAACCGCCTCGCCCACCACGATGTCCCGCACGTGAATAGACTGGTTGATCTCCTTAAGCACGGTGAGGTCTACCACGATATTTCGTGGCAGGTTAGCGGGTAGGGCTTCTACCTCGAGCGAGGTCAGGTTCTCGATTAGCATGGTGTGGCTAGTCATGGCTGCCGGGGCCTCGCCGAGGAACAGAAGCGGAACATCAGCCTTCACGCTGTGGGTCATCTCCACCTGGAAAAAGCCCACGTGCAGCAGGTCGCCAGTTAAGGGGTGGCGCTGCATATCGCGGATCATCGCCATTCTTGGCTCCTTGGCACTATCGACGTTGAGGGCTATCAGGGCATTGCGGCCCACCTTGGCGATGAGACGCTTCAGCAGCGAGGTCTCTACCTGGAGGGAGAGGGATTCGATATTGGGTCCGTAGAGGTTGACTGGGGTGAGCCCTTCACGGCGAAGGAACCTCACCTTCTTTCCAAGAACATCCCTATGGCTAACCTTCAGTTCATCCCGGTTCACTTCTACCCCCTAAGCAAGGCTGATTTATATTATACAACTACCCCGGCCTTGGCGTCCAGTATTATGCTGGAGAATTCTCATCCCTGGGGACAAGTAATGGAGAAAACATACCTAATACACTATAGGTTTTACCAGGCGGGAGTCATGAAGGGGAGTCCAGAGTGGATTCCCCTCTGGGGGGATTGGGGTTGTAACATAAGAAAAACACCCTGGAGCGGGTGGACAGTAAAAGACAAGCTCCTCCTTTCCAGATTCTCGCGATCGTAGCAGGAGTTCCCAGCCGAAGTAAAAACCAACCCCTCTGTTATAAAGGGCCGCAGACCGTTGCCTGTCATTAAGAGCTATGCCGTGAGTTAAGCTAAGGGGTGGCGAAGGGGTGGCGAAGATTCTGAACCTGGCGCAAGGTTCAGAATGACAGAGGGTTACGCCGCTTCGCGGAGCGAAATCCACGATATCATGTGTCAACCATCTGTCTTAAACCATCAATAGTCACTGTTTGACACCCCAATCAGGTTACAGTATAATCGTAGAATGCCGAAGCGGACCTACCAGCCGAAAAAGATCCCCAGAAAGCGAAAGCACGGCTTTCTAGAGCGCATGAGCACCCGTGGTGGTCGTGCCGTGCTGCGGAGGAGGAGGCTCAGGGGCCGCAAGCGGCTCACGGTATAGTTATGGTGAAAGCGGAGCGACTTGCCGGGAGAAGGGAGTTTGAGGCGGTTTTCACTGGGGGTAAATCCTGGGCAAATAATCTGGTGGCTTTGCGGGTGCTACCCAATGGATCGGGGTCGAATCGCTATGGTTTTGCCGTGGGAAAGCGATTGGGTGGGGCGGTTGTGCGCAATCGGGTGAGGAGGCGGCTGCGGGAGGTGGTGCGGCTCACTCCGATGAGGAGCGGCTGGGATATGGTGTTCATCGCCCGACAGACCGCTGCCGAAACCGATTACCATGCCCTGAGGGGGGCCACTGAGGAACTACTGGCTCGAGCGCAGCTACTGGGTGGCGGGAACGGATGAAGAGGATTGCTCTGGGCTTAATCAGTGGTTATCAGGTTACCATTTCACAGGTAACCGCTCACTCCTGCCGTTTTGTGCCCACTTGCTCGCAGTTTACCTATGAGGCAATTGCGAAGTACGGTCTCTTGCGGGGGGGTTGGATGGGGGCAAAGCGCCTCGCTCGTTGCCATCCGTTGAATCCCGGTGGGTTTGACCCGGTTCCTTGATGCCCCGGGTCTCCGCTGCCAGGAGGTTTTATTGACGAAAACAAAGACTTTTTTAATGCTGGCTTTGCTTGCCGTGGGGTGTCTGCTCCTTTCGGGGTGTGCTGCTACGATGATGGGCGCCGGGACGGGCTGGTCCGGGCCGGTAGTGGAGGATAATGTCCTCTATGTGGGCACCGCCGGTGGGAAGCTGGTAAGCTATAATCTAGAGAGTGACCCCCGGCCGTATGCTGAGGAGTGGTGGCGGTTTCCGCCAACGGGTGAGCCCTGGCCTGGAGGAGGGGAAGGAGGCGGTGGCTTCGGTAGCTTCCTTGCCTGTGCCCCCACGACGACAACGGCTATCTACAGCAGCCCCGTTGTGGAAGGGGGCATGGTCTATATCGGCGCCTACGAGGGCAGGGTATATGCGCTGAACTCCACCAGTCGCTTAGTCGGGTACTCTTTCCCCGAGGAGTCAGCCGGGGAGTGGGTCTACCCCAGGGAGGGAGAGGAAAGCATCGGCGACATCGTGGGCAGCCCGGTGGTCGCCGGCGGCATACTCTATGTCGGTTCTGCCGATGGCAATCTATATGCCATTGACACCGCCACCGGGAAGTTGGCATGGGACCGACCCCTCTATGAATCCGGGGATGATATATGGGCCACCCCGCTGGTTGATGATGGCGTGGTCTATATCGGCAGCTTTGACCGTAATCTCTATGCTTTAAATGCCACGGATGGCACGATGCTCTGGGCATTCGAAGCGAAAGGGGCGATCGTCGCTACACCGCTTATATACAGCGATACCATCTACATCGGCTCCTTCGACCGCGAATTCTACGCCATTGACGCCAGCACGGGGAAGGCCAAAGTGGGCTTTACCCCTTTCCATGCGGACAACTGGTTCTGGGGTAAGGCAGTGGCCTATGATGATACCATCATGATCGGCAGCCTCGATGGTCGGATCTATGCCCTCGATGCCGAAAGCGGAGAGTCTAAGTGGGAATATGAAACCGGGGGGTCGGTCCGCGGCGACCCCGCCCTGATTGGCGACCTGGCTATATTCGGCTCCGATAACGGAAGGGTCTATGCTATAAACGCTTCTAATGGGCAGGAAGCCTGGCATTACCCCACGGGGGAGGATTATTTCGGTCCAATTCGTGCATCCCTTTATGCCGGGGATGACGAGGTGTATGTTTATGACACGCAGAACAGCAAGATTTTCGCTCTGGGGGCGGAGCACGGCGATCTGTTATGGAGCGTGTCCACGCTCGAGTGAGCATGTTAGAGAATTTTCCTGATGAGTAGAAACCGCCTGATATTAATCCTCGTCGCCGCTGCGGTGATTGTCCTTTCATTAACCTATGGGCTTGTCAACACCTTTGATCTCATCCTGCTCCAGCCCATGCTCAATTTCATGATCCTGGTCTCCAATGCTCTCTTTAATAGCTTCGGCCTGGCGATCATCGTCCTGGTCATCGTTGTGCGCCTGCTGATGACGCCCCTAACCCTGAGGCAACTGCACCACACCCGGGCGATGAGCCTGATGGGGCCGAAGATAAAGGAGCTCCAAAAGAAGTACGCCAAGGATAAAAAGAAGCTCCAGCAGGAGATGGCGAATGTGTATAAGGAGAGCGGGATAAGCCCCATGGGCTGCGTGGGGCCCATGTTGATTCAGCTTCCCCTCTGGATCGCCCTCTATCGCTCCATCCTGGGAGCTGTGGCGACAACCCCCGAGGCACTGCTGGGTCTTTCCCATAATCTCTATTCCCTGTCGGCGATTCATCATGCGGTTCCCCTAAATGGGGATTTCCTCTGGCTCAACCTGGCCCAGCCTGATGTGCCCCCTAATGGGTATTTCATCCTGCCCGTTCTGGTAGCGGCCTCGATGTGGGTGCTGCAAAAGATGTCCACCGTGCCCACACCGGACCAGCAGCAGCAGTCGATGAACAAAATGATGATCTGGATGATGCCCCTTATGTTTGCATTTTTCACCCTCGCCTTCCCCAGCGGGCTGGCGCTGTTCTGGGTGGTATCCAATATAATTGGCATTATAACGCAGTATTTTATCACCGGGTGGGGCTCGCTTTTCGTGAAAGCCCCGGCTGCGGCACCAAAGGTGGCTATAGAGCAGAGTATAGAAACACCCGAGGCGGCCATTCAAGAGGAGAAATTGGCTGCTGAGAGGGAGAAACAACAAGAGAGGGTGGCGCATGGAAAGTCTCGAGACAAGCGCAAAGACCGTGGAAGAAGCCGTCGAACTGGCACTAGAAAAACTCGGCGCAAGCCGTGAAGAAGTGGAGGTGGTAGTCCTAAAAGAGGGAAAGCCAGGAATTTTCGGTTTTGGCGGTGAGGATGCAACGGTCAGGGTAGTCAGGCGGCAAACTGATGAGGTGAGGCAGGAGGCGGCCGCCCTGGCCAGGCAGATGCTGGAGAAGATTCTTTCCCTGATGAGGGTATCGGCCTCCATAGAGGAGAAAGAGACATCCCAAGAGGAGCGAGCCCTTATCGGCCTAGAGATCAACGGCGATGATCTGGGCATTCTAATCGGGAGGAGGGGTCAGACCCTGGCCTCGCTGCAATACCTGGTCTACCTCATGGTGAGCCATCAATTGAAGGCTCGTGTAAGCATGACTATAGATGTAGCCGGCTATCGGGAGCGCCGCATGGAGGCGCTCAGGGATCTGGCGTGGCGCACGGCGGAGCGTGTTACGGCAACCGGGCAGACGGTGCCACTGGAGCCGATGCCGGCAAGCGAGCGCCGCATCATTCACCTGGCGCTCAGGGACTGCCAAGGGGTTATCACTCAGAGTGTCGGCGAGGGTGATTATCGTAAGGTGACCATCCTCAAAGGGGAGTAGTTTGAGCCTTGACTTAGCCATTGGACATGCGAATCTCTTTCTGTATTATTTTATTAAAAAAAAGATGCTTTATTTTCCTGGCCTCAACTGGGGGAGAGGCGCATGTTTATAAAAGTGTTTGAGGAAGGGTGAAAAGGCGAAGACGGAGAAGAGTAAGAGGGAGAAGGCGCTTAGCGAGTCTGGTATGGTGAGAGCAGATGCGACCTGCCTTCTGAAAATCCCTCCCGAGCTGCTAACCGAACGCGACAGTCTTAGGCGTCAGTAGGCTTGGCCGGCCTCGTCGGCCGTTATACAAGACGAACCCCACATGGCGGGGTTTGATGAGGGCCCCGATAGCGGGGAATTAGGGTGGTACCGCGGGCATGAAGCCCGTCCCTTGTGGGCGGGCTTATTTAGATTAAGAGAGGCCATATCTACCCAACTGGTGAGAACATAATGTTTGAGCAGGGGCAAAAAGGCGAGGAGATGTTCCGGCCGGTGCCGGGCAAGATAAGCTTTCCTGAGCTGGAGAAGCGCATCCTCCAGTTCTGGAGGGAGGAGCGCATCTACCAGCGGAGCGTTGCCGAGCGAGAAACCTCTCCCCTCTTTGTCCTTTACGAGGGGCCGCCTACCGCAAACGCAAGCCCCGGGGTACACCATATCCTTTCTCGGGTGTTCAAGGATGTCATCCCCCGCTACAAGACGATGAAGGGGTACTGCGCCCCGCGGAAGGCGGGCTGGGATACCCACGGGCTACCGGTGGAGCTGGAGATAGAGCGGGAGCTGGGTTTCTCCTCAAAGGTGGAGATCGAGGCCTACGGGGTTTCCCGTTTTAATGAGCGCTGCCGGGAGAGCGTGTTTCGCTATCAGCGGGAGTGGGAGGAGGTGACCGAGCGTATCGGTTTCTGGCTCGACATGGAGCACCCGTATGTAACGCTGGATAATAGTTATATCGAGTCCTGCTGGTGGGTGATCAAGCAGCTATGGGAGAAGGGGCTGATCTATCAGGGCTACAGGGTCACCCCCCACTGCCCCCGGTGTGGCACCTCGCTATCGTCCCATGAGGTAGCCCTGGGCTACGAGGAGACGGATGACCCCTCGGTCTGGATAAAGTTCAAGGTTGCGAAAAGGGCCATGGGATATTTAGAAAAACTTGGCGCCCGGCTTGATTTACCAACCTACCTTCTCGCTTGGACGACAACTCCCTGGACACTGCCCGGCAATACCAGCCTGGCCGTTGCTCCTGAGGCGGATTATGCTATTGCCAAAGTGGAGATTGATAATCGTGAGGAGCAAATCATTCTAGCAGAGGCCCTCCTTGAAAGCTCGTTGGTTCATCCCTATCAGGTTCTAAGCACCTGTAAGGGAAGTGAACTTGTAGGAATGCGATTGCACGAACAAGGGGTAGAGTATGAGCCTCTTTACACCTTTTCTCCGGAATTTTACCGGACATTCGTTTACAAGCCCGGGGTTGAAGTTGGACCTGGAGGGTTAGCAAAGGAGCATCCTGGCAGAGGCGAGAATTTTTTCCTAATTGCAGCGGACTTTGTGGTACTTGATGAGGGCACCGGCATCGTGCATATTGCCCCTGCCTTTGGGGAGGTGGATTTTAAGGCAGGATATCCTAACGGCCTCTATTTTGTGCAGCCAGTGGATGAGCGGGGCAATATGAAGGGAAATCCTCTTTTTGATGGTAGATTTGTTAAGGATGATAAGGAAGATGAGGGTGCCGACTCAATCATTATCGCTGATCTCAAACTAAGACGGCTCCTCTATCGCCGCGAGACCATCCGCCATACCTATCCCTTCTGCTGGCGCTGCGCCACCCCACTCCTCTACTACGCCAAGCCCTCCTGGTATATAAAAACTACGGCGAAGAAGGACCGGCTTATCGCCGGGAACGAGGAGATCAACTGGTATCCGGAGCATATCAAACGTGGGCGCTTCGGTGACTGGCTGGAGAACAATGTTGACTGGGCCTTCTCCCGCGAGCGCTACTGGGGAACGCCGCTCCCCGTTTGGCGCTGCGAGGGTTGTGGCCACGAGGAATGCATTGGTAGCGTTGTGGAGCTAAGGGGTAAAAAGGGGCTTTCGGGCTTGGAAGAGCCGTTAGACCTTCATCGCCCCTTTGTAGATAATATATCTTTTGAATGTCCCAAGTGTGAGGGCGGGAAAATGAGCCGCCTGCCCGAAGTCCTCGATGCCTGGTTCGACTCGGGGGCGATGCCGGTGGCTCAGTGGCACTACCCCTTCGAAAACAAGGAGGTCTTCGAGAAGTTCTTCCCTGCCGACTACATCTGTGAAGCGGTAGACCAGACCAGGGGCTGGTTCTACACCTTACATGCTCTATCCACCCTGCTCTTCGACCGCCCCTGCTTTCAGAATGTCATCTGTCTGGGTCATATCCTGGATGACAAGGGGGAGAAGATGAGCAAGTCCAGGGGGAACGTGGTTGATCCCTGGACCGTCCTGGATAATCAAGGTGCCGATGCCCTGAGGTGGTATCTATTGACCTCGTCGCCAGCGGGCAGCGTACGCCGCTTCTCCGCGGAGCTGGTGAGCGAGGCGCAAAGGAGGTTTATCCGTACCCTGTGGAATACATATTCCTTCTTTGTTACCTATGCTAACATCGACAAGTTTAACCCACGCGCCGCAGTCCATTTAGCCGAAGGAGCAGTGCTTGACCGCTGGATCATCTCCGAGCTGAACCAGCTCATCGCCGATGTCACCGACGCCCTGGAGGGCTATAATCCAACCGACGCCGGGCGCCGCATTCAGGGCTTTGTGGAGGACCTATCCAACTGGTATGTGAGGAGGAGTCGCCGTCGCTTCTGGAAGAGCGAGAGCGATGCCGATAAGCTGTCGGCGTATAACACCCTGTACGAATGCCTGGTTACCCTTACAAAGCTTCTCGCCCCGCTTATCCCCTTTGTCGCCGAGGAGATGTACGGCAACCTGGTGTGCTCCTTCTATCCCGATGAGCCGGAGAGCGTGCACCTCGCCCGGTTCCCCGTCGCCGATATGGAGAGGGTGGATGAGCAACTGGCTCAGGACACGCGCCTGGCGATGAGGGTGTCCAGCCTGGGGCGGGCGGCGAGGAGCAGGGCCGGCATCAAGGTGCGTCAGCCTCTGGCAAAGGTGATAGTGGGTAGAGGATCAGTGGGGGCGATAGGATCACTGGGGGCGACCGGGCCTCAGGTTCTTGAGGAGCTGAATGTAAAAAAAATTGAGTTTGAGAAAGATGACGCTGTTTTAAAACGCCTTTCTGATGAGCCAAAGATCGAAGTGGCTGAAGAAGGTGGCCTTAAAGTAGCCATTGACATGGAAATTACGCCCGAGCTTGCCGATGAGGGGATGGCGCGGGAGCTGGTGCACCGCCTCCAGACGATGCGCAAGCAGGCC